>NZ_JALLGN010000036.1:0-1220 GCF_023072605.1 Brevibacterium sp. R8603A2 | reverse complement strand
GCTGCAGACCATGATCAATACCCTGCTGTCCGCGGACGCCGATGCCGTTGTTGGTGCCGAGTGGGGCAAGTCCTCCCCGGACCGGACGGCCAGGCGTAACGGCTACCGCCACCGGGAGCTCGACACCCGGGTCGGGACGCTCGACGTGGCCATCCCGAAGCTGCGACAAGGCACGTACTTCCCGGAATGGCTGCTCGAGCGCCGCAAGCGTGCAGAGTCGGCTCTGATCACGGTCATCGCGGACTGCTACCTCGCCGGAGTCTCCACGAGACGGATGGACAAGCTCGTCAAGACCCTGGGCATCAACGCGTTGTCGAAGTCCCAGGTCTCCCGGATGGCAGCGGATCTCGATGAGCAGGTCGAGGCTTTCCGCCACCGGCCCCTCGATGAGTCCGGCCCGTTCACGTTCGTCGCCGCCGACGCGCTGACGATGAAGGTCCGCGAGAACGGACGGGTGGTCAACGCCGTCGCCCTGCTGGCCACTGGCGTCAACGGTGATGGTCACCGAGAGGTCCTCGGACTGCGGGTGGCCACCAGTGAGACAGGGGCGGCGTGGAACGAGTTCTTCGCTGACCTCGTCGCCCGTGGGCTGGCTGGGGTCCGCCTGGTCACGTCCGACGCCCACGCCGGGTTGAAGGACGCGATCGCTGCGAATCTGCCCGGCGCGGTGTGGCAGCGCTGCCGGACTCACTACGCGGCGAACCTGATGGGCATCACCCCGAAGTCCATGTGGCCGGCGGTGAAGGCGATGCTGCACAGCGTGTACGACCAGCCCGACGCCGCGGCCGTGGATGCCCAGTTCGATCGGCTCTTGGACTACGTGACTGAGAAGCTGCCGCAGGTCGGCGAGCATCTCGACGTGGCGCGGGCGGACATCCTGGCCTTTACCACGTTCCCGAAGGATGTCTGGGCCCAGATCTGGTCGAACAACCCTGCCGAGAGGCTCAACCGTGAGATCCGTCGCCGGACCGACGCCGTGGGGATCTTCCCTAATCGGTCCGCGATCGTGCGGCTGGTCGGGGCGGTGCTGGCTGAGCAGACCGATGAATGGGCCGAAGGGCGCCGCTACCTCGGGCTCGAGGTCCTGGCCCGTTGCCGACTCACGGCCGTCGAGAACACCGGAGACGAGGTGAGCACCGACACCGACATCCCACTCGAACTCAGCGCCTGAGACCCCTAACGAAGGATCCAACCGCTACACCACTCCAAGGGACTTGACC
>NZ_JALLGN010000035.1:0-1238 GCF_023072605.1 Brevibacterium sp. R8603A2 | reverse complement strand
TGAATCGTCCTTGGTTTGATTGAGGGTAAGCCAAACATCCTGAAAGGACATCGATTCTCTGATGGCCCCGTCGAAATACCCCCAAGAACTCCGTGACCGGGCGACCCGGTTGGCCGTAGAGGCCCGTCATGATCCGGCGACCCGCTCTGGTGCGATCGCGCGGGTCGCCGAGCAGACCGGCATCGGCAAGGAGACCCTGCGCAACTGGGTCCGCAAGGCCGAGGACGCCGACCTGCCCGTGGAGCCGGTCGACACCGAAGCCCGAATCCGACAGCTCGAGGCTGAGAACCGCGAGCTGCGGCGTTCGAACGAGATCCTGCGCTCAGCGACAGCGTTTTTCGCCAAGGCGGAGTTCGACCGCCCACAGAGGTGATCGTCGCCTTCGTCGACGAGAACAAGCACCGCTGGGGGATCGAACCGATCTGCCGTGTCCTGACCCAGGACCACGGGATGAAGATCGCCCCGGGAACCTACTACGCCTTCAAGAACCGACCGCCCAGCGCCCGGTCCGTCCGGGACGCCGAGCTCAAGGAGCACATCATGGCCATCCACGCCCACCGGCGTATGCGGGTCTACGGGATCCGGAAAATCCACGCCGAGCTCAACCGCAACGGGGTCCCTGTGGCCCGCTGCACCGTCGAGCGGCTCTGCCGTGAACTCGGGGTCCGCGGCACCGTCAGGGGCCGCTATCCGCGCACCACGAAGCCGTCGCCGGAGACGAATCGACCCGGTGACCTGGTCAGACGCGACTTCACCGCCACCGCTCCGAACAGGCTCTGGGTGGCCGATCTGACCTACGTCCGGACCGAGTCCGGGTGGGTCTACGTCGCTTTCATCCTGGACGTGTTCGCCAGGATGATCGTGGGCTGGCAGACCTCGACCCGGATGTACACCGATCTGGCCCTGGACGCACTGAACATGGGCCTCTGGACCCGTAAACGTGCAGGTCAGAACGTCTCCGGACTCAAGCACCACAGTGATCGAGGAGTGCAGTACAGGGCCCTGCGGTACACCCAGGCCCTGGAGGAGGTCGATGCCGTGGCCTCCGTGGGGTCCAAGGGCGACTCGTTCGACAATGCCATGGCCGAAGCGCTGAACTCGCTCTACAAGGCAGAGTTGATCCACCTCGACGGGCCCTGGGCCGGCCGGGAGGACGTCGAGGCCGCGACCGCGGACTGGGTCCACTGGTTCAACACCGAACGGCTCCATTCCATGCTCGACTACCAGACCCCTGCCGA
>NZ_JALLGN010000034.1:0-1349 GCF_023072605.1 Brevibacterium sp. R8603A2 | reverse complement strand
TGTCAGTCTGTTTCTGCCGGGTTCCGCGAGAATCGGGTAGTCCCGGCCGGCGCGGTTTGACCCTTGCTTATGATTGGCCCGCATGGTGCCTTTGCGTTGATCTGTCGACCGTCCGGCCGGGGCTGTATCAAGCGCTGCCGCCGGTCGGGCGTGACCTAATAGGAGCCTGGAGCATACTTTCGACAGCGTCCCCGTGACAGTCCTGTCCACCCGCCGACGACAGCGTGAAACCCACGATAACGGGCGAAGGAGACAGCATCATGGACGATGTTGAGCAGTTCAGATCAGGGCACTTCGTAATCGGCATCGACACCCACAAACACATCCACGTCGCAGCAGTCATGGACTCTGTCGGCGGGATCCTCGCGACTCTCACGATCGCGACCGACACCGCCGGGTTCAAACAACTCCTTGAGTGGGCTGCGGGATTCGGGAAGATCATCGCGTTCGGCATCGAGGGCACCGGCTCCTACGGGGCCGCGCTCACGTCTTTCGTCCGCCGTCACGGGCACAAGGTCATCGAGGTCTCCCGTCCTGATCGGCGGCTGCGGAGACTGAACGGGAAGTCCGACACCCTCGACGCAGAGAACGCTGCCAGGGCAGTGCTCGCCGGGTTCGCGACCGCGATCCCCTAAACCGCGGACGGCGTCGTTGAGATGATTCGACAGCTGAAAGTCGCGCACGATACCGCGGTGAAGGACCGCACCGGCGCGATGGTTACCCTCAAAGCGATGCTCGTCCACTCTTCTGAGGACCTTCGCCGGGAGACGGCGAAGAAAACGCAGAAGATGGTCGCGAGGCACTGCGCCGCGCTCCGTCCGCGGGGTTTGGAGACGCCAGAAGATGCGAACCGTTACGCGCTCAGATCGATCGCGAAGCGCTGGATCGCACTAAGCGAAGAAACCAAGGAACTCGAAGCACAGATCGAGCAGCTCGTGCTCCAACGCGCGCCGCACCTGCTTGACGAATTCGGGATTGGCGTCGATACCGCCGCGGAGATCCTCATCGTCGCCGGTGGCAATCCCGAACGAATCCGAAGCGAGGCCGCGTTCGCGAAGCTCGCCGGAATCAGCCCTGTTCCGACCGGTTCAGGAATGACCAGTGGGAAGTATCGCATCAACCATGGCGGACATCGGCAACTCAACGCGGCGATCTACCGGACCGTGATTGTCAGGATGAGATTCCACGAGCCCACGATCGCCTACGTCGCCCGTCGCACCGCCGAGGGCAAGAGCAAACGCGACATCATCCGCTGTCTGAAACGCTACGTGATCCGCGAGGTCTACCACCTCGTCAAGACCGACCCGCGAACCGGCGAAATCATGAGTTGACAACTATAGGAGCATCAA
>NZ_JALLGN010000033.1:0-1468 GCF_023072605.1 Brevibacterium sp. R8603A2 | reverse complement strand
TTCCATGCTCGACTACCAGACCCCTGCCGAGATCGAGGCCACACATTTCGCCGAGAACCAGACCATCGGCAACGCAGC
Source organism: Brevibacterium sp. R8603A2 (assembly GCF_023072605.1). NCBI lineage: Bacteria > Bacillati > Actinomycetota > Actinomycetes > Micrococcales > Brevibacteriaceae > Brevibacterium > Brevibacterium sp. R8603A2. The sequence continues at coordinate 1,390 of NZ_JALLGN010000033.1, read as the reverse complement.
CTGAATACAGAACAACCGTTCAGCCTCAACTAAACCCGGGATTTGACAGTTCTGGGACGCCGCCCACCGGCAGGAGACCTGGCCCATCTGAGGTCATTGGTCGGTGCGCCCTTGGGCGCGCGCTCATCATGATCTTTCGAGAGCTGGTCGCCGCCCTGGAGACTCCTACCGTCCGGTGGTGTTGCTCGGACGGTGGGAGACCGGACCCGGGGTTGATCAAGGTAAACGGCGCGCTCAGGCCGGTGCTCCGCACGAGAAGCGCCAGCGCTTTTGACACCATGCGCCCCGAAGGGGATGCGTCCTATCAGTCGATGAGTCCTGTGTCGCCTGAGAGGGCGTCGGTGAGCCACCGCGGGTGCATGGGGAGCAACGGTGCCGGAAGCTCATCCGGGGAGAAGAAACCCGCCTGTGAGGTCTCCACACCATCAGGGTGCATCTGACCGCCGCGCGGGAGGCAGGCGAAGGTGGTGGTGACGAACTGGGTCACTCTCCCGTCGGGATAGGCGAAAACCTGCGAGGCGGGGTCCGAGTACACCCCCACCAGCCGCTGCACTTGCACCTGCAAGCCGGTCTCTTCGGCGACCTCCCGCACCGCCGCCTGGGCGGCAGTCTCGCCCACCTCGACGTGTCCCGAAGGCAGTCCCCACAGCCCGTTGTCCAGCCTGCGCCCCAGTAGCACGCGCCCGGCCTCGTCGAAGACCACCGCGGCCACACCCGCCCGCACCTCGTCCGGCCACGGGTACGGCGACGGGCGCATCGGGCCGATGTCAAGGGCCGGATCAAACAGCCCGGCCAGGCCCGTGACCGTGGCCTCCGCAACGGTGGGATCACACTGCCGACGGCCGCTGCTCGGCGTCGCGGGAGCGACGAGGATCGCCGGCAGGCCCGCGCAGTGCGCCCCGACGACGTCCGTAGCCGGGGTGTCCCCCACGACCACCACTCTCGTCGTAGCAGGGAGCCCGCGCTGGGCCAGGCGGAACATCTCCGGTCCCGGCTTGCCCACCACGACCGGTCGGCGCCCACTGGCGGTCTGGATCGCTGCGACGACCGCGCCGGTGGCCGGCCACGGGCCGCTCGCTGTGGGGAACGTGGCGTCCACGTTCGTGGCCACGAACGGCACGCCGGTACGCAGGAGGGCGGTGGCCTGGGCGAGGTCCCGGTAGGTCACCGTCTCGTCGCAACCGACCACCACCGCCTCGGCCCCAGACCCCTCCACGGATTCCACGCCTTGGGCCGCGAGTTCGCCGCGGAGGCCATCACTGCCTGAATCGTCCTTGGTTTGATTGAGGGTAAGCCAAACATCCTGAAAGGACATCGATTCTCTGATGGCCCCGTCGAAATACCCCCAAGAACTCCGTGACCGGGCGACCCGGTTGGCCGTAGAGGCCCG
>NZ_JALLGN010000032.1:0-2202 GCF_023072605.1 Brevibacterium sp. R8603A2 | reverse complement strand
ACGGGCCTCTACGGCCAACCGGGTCGCCCGGTCACGGAGTTCTTGGGGGTATTTCGACGGGGCCATCAGAGAATCGATGTCCTTTCAGGATGTTTGGCTTACCCTCAATCAAACCAAGGACGATTCAAACATCCACTCGTACTGGGTGGCGCGGTGGAACGCGGTGTGCATGCGCGCCAGTGTGCCGGGGCTGGCCTGGTCGGCGAGGTGGTCCACGATGTCCCGGGCGGTGTCGGTGGCGGCGGTGAAGTCTGGATCGCCGTAGGTGGCGATCCAGTCCCCGTACGGGTGCGTGCTCAGGTCACCGACGGCGGCCTTCAAACGGGTGCCGACGTCGTCGTAGACCCAGAAGCACGGCAGGATGCCGGCCGCGAGGACCGGGTAGTTTCCCGCTGTCGCGAGGCTCAGCAGGTAGGAGGTGTAGGCAACCGTGGTCGGTGAGGGCTCGGCGGCGGTGAGGTCGGTGACGTGGGTGGCGTGCAGCTGCCGCTCGACCTCGACCACCTCCCGCGCGGCCTGCGCCCAGAATGCCATTTCCTCCGACGCCTGGGCCTGAGCGGCGGCCGCGGCCAGGACCCGGCCGTAGTCGGCCAGGTAGAGCGCGTCCTGGGCGAGGTAGTGCCGGAACGTCTCTTCCGCCAGGGTCGCGTCGCTCAGCTGGTGCAACAAGGGCAGCGCGTCGATCGCCTCGCGGACCCTGGCCGTGCGATGCCACGCCACGGTGCTGAACACGCCAGTGTCGTCGTGGTCGCGAATCGTCTCGGGCATGGAGGTGTGTGGGCTGGTCATCGGTCGCTGTCCTTCCAGTCGTTCTCGTCTTTCCAGATGTCGTGGCAGTGGTGCACGGGGCCGGGTCCGTGGCCGATGTGGAGCGCGTCGGCGGCCCGCAGGGTGCCGGTGAGCCAAGTCTTGGCCTGGCGGGTGGCCTCTAGCAGGGACCCGGTGCGCGGGGCGAGTGCGGCGATCGCGGAGGACAGGGCGCACCCGGTGCCGTGGGTGTTGACCGTGGCTACCCGCGGGCCGGTCAGCAGCTGCTCGCCCGCGTCGTCGAGCCACAGGTCGGTGGCGTGTGCGTCGCCGCCGAGGTGGCCCCCTTGACCAGCACCCGCGCGGCGCCCAGCTCCCGGAGCGCGATGGCCTGGGCGCGCATGGTGTCGAGGTCTTCGGCGGGGTCGGCGTCGAGCAGCACGGCGGCCTCGGGGACGTTCGGCGTGATGAGGGAGACGTACGGCAGGAGTTGGCGCATCGGCTCGACGGCGTCCTCGGCCAGCAGCCAGGAACCGGCGGTGGACACCATGACGGGGTCGAGGACCACAACCGGCACCGCGTCGGAGCGCTTGTCGAGGAAGGCGAGGACGGTCTCGATGGTGGCCGCGGAGGCGAGCATCCCGATCTTGGCGGCGTCAACCGCCACGTCGTCTACGAGGGTGCCCAGCTGGGCGCGGACGAAGTCCGCGGGGACGACGTGGACACCGGTGACTCCCTGGGTGGACTGGGCGGTCAGTGAGGTGAGCACCGCGGTGCCGTAGGCACCCAGTGCGGAGAAGGTCTTGAGGTCGCCTTGAATACCGGCCCCGCCGGAGGGATCGGAGCCGGCGATCGTCAGCGCGATCGGTGGGCGGGGGTTCACGGTTGCCCGTCCCACGCGGCCCGCAGGCTCGCGGCCGCCACGGCTGGTTCCTCCGCGGCGCACACCGTCGAGACGACCGCCACGCCGGCGGCGCCGCTGTGGCGCAGCATGCCGGTGCGTTTCGTGGTGATGCCGCCGATGGCGACGACCGGCCACGGGCTCGCGGCGGCCACCGCAGCCACCCCGCCCGGGCCGGTCGGAGTGCCGTGGTCAGGCTTGGTCGCCGTCGGCCACACCGGTCCAACGCCGAGGTAGTCCAAGACGCCGTCACCGAGCCCGCGTGCTGTGCGAACCTGCTCGATCGTGCTGACCGACAGCCCGACCATGGCGTCCGGCCCGAGCAACTGCCGGGCCTGAGCAGGCGGCATGTCGCGCTGACCGACGTGGACGCCGTCGGCGCCGATGTCCTGAACGAGGTGGACCCGGTCATCGATAATCAGCGGCATGAATCGCCCCGGGGATAATAGAGGCAGGGAGATTGGAAGAAGGAGTTTCTCTCATGCCAGTGAAGTACACCGACGAGCTCAGGGCTCGTGCAGTAGAGCTCGTCATTCACGCTCAGGCCGATCCCG
>NZ_JALLGN010000031.1:0-2631 GCF_023072605.1 Brevibacterium sp. R8603A2 | reverse complement strand
CTGTTTAGCAGCGTCTTTCGGTAGCGTGTGTGTGGCGAACCGGTAGCGCGGGCGGGACGACCGGGTAGCGGCGATCCCGCCCGCGGTGGTGTTCAGTCGGCGGCGTCGAGTTTGGTGTGGCGACGCATGTTCGGGCCGGCGAGTTGGACCAGTTCGGCGTTGGACACGATCCGGTTGAGGATCGATTCCGCGATCACGGCGTCATGGAGTGATTTGTACCAGTCGGTGGGGTCGAACTGTGATGTGACGGCTGTCGAGCCTCGTCCCTCACGTGCGGCGAGAATGTTGAGGAGCTCGGCTGCGATCTCGGGGCTGATGGGCGTGGTGAGGAAGTCATCCAATACGAGCAGGTCGCACTCGTGCAGATTCTGGAGGAAGCGGAGCCGTCCTGGGTCGGAGTGGTGCTGGACGGCGAGCTGGTTGGCGAGGTCGTCAAGCCGATAGTATCTGGCTGTGTAGTCGCGTCTGCAGGCGGCGTTGACGAGGGCTTGAGCAAGATATGACTTCCCCACGCTCGAGGAACCCAAGATCACGAGGTTGGTGCAGCGATCGATCCAGCCGCACGATGCAAGCCTGGCGACGACGTCACGGTTCAGTGAGCGCCCATCGAGGTAGTGGATGTCCTCAACGCAGGCAGCCGGGTTCGGGGTGTGCGAGGCTTTCAAGAGCTTGAGCATCCGCCGTTCGCCGCGGGCCGTGCTCTCTCGTTCGAGGGCGTGTCTGATCTTCTGGGAGAAGGTCCACTCATCACAGTCGGGGTCGTTGGCGATCTCGATGACCGCTTCGCCGAAGGCGGTCATGCGCAGCTTCGTGAACAGGGGCATGTCATCAACACTCAGGTGCATGTCAAGCATCGTCAGCCTCCCGCGTGTTCTGCGCCGTGAGGGCTTCGAGGCTGAATGCAGAGATCCCTGCCAGGTGGGCCCCACTGGTGTCTCGACCTGCCGATGATGCCCGAGCAGCGGCGGTGCCAGGCGGTGCGGCCGGCAGCGTGCGAGGTCTTTCGTCCTGCTGAGCCTGCAGCGCGCTCGTGGTGTTCTTGACCGCGGTGTAGGTGATCTGGCGGTGCTCATCACTGTCGATGAGGTGTTGACATGCCTGTTCCAGCAGCACTCGGCCACGACGTTTGCCCAGGTCGAGGATGTTCATACACGAACGGAACCCCTGCGCCTCGATCTTCTTGCGATCGAGCAGGCGCTCCAGGGCTGCGACGGTGGCCGGGCCGACTTTCGCCGCCTGGCGGAGGAAGTAGGCGCGCGTCCACAGTCCCGCCGTCTCTGCCAGGTAGGCAGGTGCATGATCCGGGTCGGTGACGTAGCCGTTGCGATGCCTGCCTCGCCGGTGCCTGGCGACCACGTCCCCGCCGGCGAGGACCTCGACCTGGCTGCCGACGATGCGCACATCCACACTGACTCCCGCGAACTCGTACGGCACGGAATACTTAATCGTGTCGATCTGGATATGCCAGTCCCGATGCACCTTCGCTTTCCTCCAGACGACTGGCTCCCATCTGTGCTCGGGCAGTTCGAGCAGTTCCGGCTTCTCCGCCTCCGTGAACCAGGCGTGGCGGCTGCGTTCCTCACCGCGGAACGGGGTTCTGTGGTTGATCCACTCCACCCGTTCAGCGAGGGCTTCGTTGAGGTCATCGAGAGAGGCGAAGACCTGATCGGCGAGGTAGTGGATGGCCCAGTTCGTCACGACTTTCACACCGGCTTCGACATTGCCCTTATCCCGCGGAGCAGCTGAACGTGTGGGGACTGCAGCGCTGCGGTGATGCTCGAGGAACTGTGCGTAGGCTGCGTTGACGTCGCGTGTGCGTTCGGTCTTGCTGATCTGGTTCGACGCCGTCGAAGCATTGTCCGGGACGACCATGAGGGGCACACCGCCGATGAACTCGAATGCCCGCTGATGACCATCACACCAGGCAGACAGTTTCTCGTCGAGGTAGCCGCGGGCGTAGACGAATCCGGAGTAGGGCAGCGTCGCGACGAACACCGATACCCGGGTGCTCTCTCGTGTGATCGGGTCGAGCAGCTGCATCGGGGACCCGGCCCAATCGACTTGCATCGTGTGCCCGGGCACATGCCGGATGGGGGCGGTGAGATCATGCACGCGCACGTGCTCGGCGACGAGCTCGCAGAACCGGTCGTACCCGTAGTTACGCACGCCCGCGGGCGCATCGGTGTTGACGTACTTCGCCCAGAGCACTTTCAGTGGAGGCTTCTTCCGGCCCACTCTGGCTTGCACGATGGAGTCGAAGTCGATCGGGGCGAATTCGCCGGCGCTGCTCTTGCGGCCGTCGGAGAACAACCGGTCAAGATCCTCGGCGCTGAGCCCCTCGACGTCAGCAACGGTGCTCAAGCGGTGCTCGTCGAGGACGCGGCGAGCTCTGGCGATCGCGCGATGCGAACAGCTGGCCATCACCTCGATCTGCCGGTAGGAACGCTGCTGGATCAGCAACATCATGATGCGTCGGTAGTCGGCCATAGTCGGGGTCCTTCCATCCAGTGCAGCCTCCGTTGGCTGCAGGTGAAAGCAATCCTGGAACACAACACCCGCAAGCGCTACCGATTCCACCCGCCAGTGCTACCGGACCGTCCCACGCACGCTACCAAACCCCGCGGCTAAACA
>NZ_JALLGN010000030.1:0-3170 GCF_023072605.1 Brevibacterium sp. R8603A2 | reverse complement strand
TCCATGCTCGACTACCAGACCCCTGCCGAGATCGAGGCCACACATTTCGCCGAGAACCAGACCATCGGCAACGCAGCCTGAATACAGAACAACCGTTCAGCCTCAACTAAACCCGGGATTTGACAGAACCGCCGGTTCGGTGCTGTGCTCTCCTGGCCTCGGTGCTGTGTGCGGGCCTCAACGAAGGGGCGGTTCCAGAGGAACCGCCGGTTAGATACTCACTCATGGGATTTGCGTTCCGTGAGTGGGCCTCAACGAAGGGGCGGTTCCAGAGGAACCGCCGGAGTGCGCGCCGGTTGGCGGTTCCCCATGTGTCGGTGCCTCAACGAAGGGGCGGTTCCAGAGGAACCGCCGGGTTTCCAATCTTGGATGCTGTCTAAGTGGTGTCCTACCGCCTCAACGAAGGGGCGGTTCCAGAGGAACCGCCGGTAATCAAAGAGTTTGACGAAGACACTTTGCATAAAGCCTCAACGAAGGGGCGGTTCCAGAGGAACCGCCGGGCCGGTATCACCGCTGGGGCGGACATGGAGAAGTCGCCTCAACGAAGGGGCGGTTCCAGAGGAACCGCCGGGTGATCCCTCCGCCGCCGACGAGGGCGATTGCGAGCTGGCCTCAACGAAGGGGCGGTTCCAGAGGAACCGCCGGCGTTCCTCGCGATGGGCGACCCCAGCCCGTTCGACCTGCCTCAACGAAGGGGCGGTTCCAGAGGAACCGCCGGGCAGGGGAAGCCCCGGCTCACCATCCGAACGGAGGTCGCGCCTCAACGAAGGGGCGGTTCCAGAGGAACCGCCGGGCCAGACACCCGGGCGTTGCCCAGTTGCGTGCCGCGTTCCGCCTCAACGAAGGAGCGGTTCCAGAGGAACCGCCGGTCGGCTGCGGTGACCTCCTCCTCGACCTCGTTCATGCCTCAACGAAGGGGCGGTTCCAGAGGAACCGCCGGGTGATCGCGTCGGTGGACCTCGGCACCGCCACGGTCGGGCCTCAACGAAGGGGCGGTTCCAGAGGAACCGCCGGGTGACGCCGGTGTCGTCGAGGCGGGTCTCCTCGAAGCCTCAACGAAGGGGCGGTTCCAGAGGAACCGCCGGCGGCTGCGATGGCGTCGTGCTCCTCGGGAGTGATCGCGCCTCAACGAAGGGGCGGTTCCAGAGGAACCGCCGGCCGATGGCTGCGGCGATGGTGTCGTCGTGGGCTTCCTCGCCTCAACGAAGGGGCGGTTCCAGAGGAACCGCCGGCAAGGTCACATGGTCTCTCACCGACCCGCCGACCCAGCCTCAACGAAGGGGCGGTTCCAGAGGAACCGCCGGGTCAAGCTCCCGCCGGGTCACCAATCTGGAAGCGCCGAGCCTCAACGAAGGGGCGGTTCCAGAGGAACCGCCGGATGCCCGCCTCCGTTCGATCTCCGCGCTGATCGCCCGGCCTCAACGAAGGGGCGGTTCCAGAGGAACCGCCGGAGGACGAGCAGTGGTAGATCACCGCTGTGAAGATGCCGCCTCAACGAAGGGGCGGTTCCAGAGGAACCGCCGGAGCGAACCAAATTCATCATATCTGACCTGCGCTGACGAGCCCCTCCGCGAGCACTGCACGGAATCTGCTCGGTGGCATGGTCTCCTCTTCGAGCTGTATCAGCGAAGTTGCGTCTGACCAGCAAGAATGCGATTCGAGAGCTCAGCGGCGTGTCGTGCTGCACCGCAGTGCTCGCAGGCACCCCGAGGCATGAACCCATGTACGTCGGATCGCCGAGCAGTATCAGCAGCTAGAGAATGATTGAGGTGTCATCGGTGATGGTCCTCACTGCGCCGATGTATGAGAAGACAGAATCATTGAGCGATCGTCTCAGTCCCAGATCGCAGAAGAGCACGGAGTCCTCCTCCGCGTCGATGATCGAACTGACCTCAGATCGCAATCGAAGCAACTTCGCCGGTGCGACATCGACGACGAACACGCTGTACTGGATCCGATCGCCGTATCGGCTCAGTGCTTTCGCCAGCCGGTAACGCCTCCGGTCGTCGGGCACGTCGTAAGCGATGAGCGATCGGCGCGCATCGTCGCGGCTCATCGCACGCGCACCCCGGTGTACTTCTCTTGGCTCCCGTCGAGAACTCCCAACACCATCCGGGCCTGGATCTCCAGCGTTCGTCTCCACGTAGCCGAGTACCGGAAGACTGGGTGCACGATCTCAGTGCTGAGACGTCTTTCGAATGCGGAGAGAAGTCGTCTGCGCCCTTCATCGGTGAGCCTTGATGTTCCTAAGCGCGCGTCGAAGTGTTTCAATCGGATCTCGCCATTATTGATCAGCCTCAATACGACGGAATCGGCGATTGGTGCCCTGAACTCCTCGATCAGATCGAGTGCGAGCGCAGGTTTGTTCCGATGCGAACTGTGAAGGAAGCCTGCGTGGGGGTCGAGGCCGCACGCGACAATCGCTCGGATCATCTCTGCCGTCAGCAGCGAATAGGCGTAATTGAGCATGCTGTTGATCGGATCCGACGCTCCCCGACCGGTCCGGCCGTTCCAAGTAGCCAAGAGCGCTGCGGAATCCGGACCTCGAACGATGTGGGTGAACTCCCCGAAGTACACACGAGCAGCATCCCCCTCGATTCCGAAGAGCTCCCTCACTCCAGAGGCACTTCGGGCACGTGCTTGCAACCGGCGCAAGCTGTCGACTGCGGGACTCCGTTTCAGGGTCCGACGCAGAAGTGTCGCCTGATTGGCGATCTTCGATGCGACCATCTCGGATGCGATGTCGACTCTGCCGTTCGCGCTTGCAACGTGCTGGGCGACTCGGTGCAGTCCATTGGCGGATCGAGCCGGACGGGACCATGAGTACACGCGGCCCGTTCCAGAGCACCAGACGATCGACTGATCGCGCCAAGCCAGCTCGCGGACCAACGCGCTGGAAAGATCGATGTTGCCGTGGACGACGAGACCCATGATTCGCTCGAGCGGGACGTCCCCTAGGGCGTGTCTGACAATGATGTGGTTCGCTGGCTGAGAGCCTGGGAGCATGTCGAGATTCCAACTGCTCACGGATGCTCAATGGTCTCTGATCGCTGACTTGCTGCCTGCTCCGACCGGCCGCAGGGGCCGGCCCTTCGCTGATGCCCGCCAGATGGTCGAGGGCATCATCTACCGCTACCGATGCGGGATCGCCTGGCGGGACCTGCCCGAGA
>NZ_JALLGN010000029.1:0-3240 GCF_023072605.1 Brevibacterium sp. R8603A2 | reverse complement strand
GCATTCGGCGCTGCACTACCGGCCGCCGATCGAGGCGCATTCTGATTGGATCAAACAGCAGACCACTACAGGCGTGGCCGCATAGGAAACCAAGAAAAGAAGCCTCTACCAAACCCAGGGCTTGACAGACCCTGCACGCGGATGACCTCTGACAGGCTGTCGAGGAACCTGTGCTGGTCGTGGCTGAGTTCCTGGTTTTGGGGCTTGACGGACGGCTCTTCTTGCACGTGATCATCATAGAGATTGCAGGGAGAGTGCGTCGGCGTTCGTGCTGGGCGTATGGTGTGTCGCTGCGGGCCGGCAGGGTAGGAACCGAGTTCCGCAGTACCTGTGACCTGCACGTCCTAGGCGCTCGTGTCGCCCACCGGAGACTCTCACTCGCTCGGATGCCACGGCCCATGCGCCGCCGGCAGTGTCGTATTCGACAACCTCGTGTCCCGGTTCGTGTTCGGTGGAGTCGGCACCCAACACGTCGACGGGTCAGTCTCGGCAACCACGATCCATGCACGTAGAGCTGGAAGGATCCGCGCCGAGGTCGTCGATCGAATGGCACTGATGACGGTGAGGTGCTGAGGTGTGTCGACGACGGTGGTCCTGTGGCTGGAGGCGGATCGGTGTGGCGGTGCCGCCCGCGATCCACCACTGGGCGTCTGCGTCGTGGGGGATCGGAGCGAGGCTGCGGTGGCCGGCCATCCGGAGGGAGCTCTCGGACCATGGGCCCAGCAGCAGGGTGGGACCAGCTGCGTCGGCAGAGCTCGTGGGCGGTCGGGGTATGTTTCCGGTTGGCGGCCGCCCGAACCGGGGCGGCTGAGGGGTTCCGAGCGCCGGTGGAGCGTCGGGTGGCGAGTGAGCTCCTTCGGATACGAGGCAGACGGGTCTGCGTGCGGATGCGGCGGCGTCCGCTGCTGCGCGCTGGGTGGGGTCACCGCAGTCGAGGACGACGGCCACGCCGCGGTCGCGCAGTCGGTGGACGAAGGCACTGAGGTTGACGGGATCGTCGGGTGCCGCGAGGAGCACCGTCAGCACGTTTCCAACGATGTCTGGGTCCCACCGAATCTCTGTGCCGGCCGGATCCCATCCGATCGGAACGGTGCCGACGGGGTCCCCGCTGGTAGGAGCGTCTCTGCCTGAACTCTCGCGCTCTGGGTGCTCGGTTGAGGTGGGTGAAACCCCGGCGGGGGTGAAGTGGGACCACAGCGGGTGGGGGCGCACAGGGCCCGCACCCAGAGCCCGCTCTGTAGGTACTGTGTCCCGCATGATCTGCAGGTCTGCTCCTTCGTGGCTGCCGGTGACGGCTGCCTCGCCGATGATGACGGCTCGCCCGGGCGGCCAGTCCCCAGAGAAGCGCGCGGCGCTCAGCCCGAAGAACACGGCGTCCTGTTCGGCAGCGGGAGGGAATACGATCCGTGTCTGAGCGGTCTGCGAAAGCCGCTGGGCAAGCGCGCGTCTGTGACCCGATACGACGAACTTCATGCCCGCACTTCCGGTGAGCAGCCGTTCCAGACGATCGACGCGTGTCGACGTCTGATGGGCGGTGACGAACTCGTCCCAATCGTCGATCGCCCATACGACGGGGCGACGGATCCGCTCGCACTCGGTGGTGAGGTGATCGATCGCCCAGGACTGCCCATGCCCTAGGCGGAGGATCCCCTCGGCGTCGACATGAGGTGCGTCGGCGCGTGGTCCGATGTGGATGACGGGCAGCCCGGCTGCATGGAATGCGCGAGCGGAGGATTCGACCGCGGTCGACCAGCCGCGGCCTCGGCCTCCGGAGATCGTGAGGGAGCCGGAATCGGCTGTGAGGCTGACATGTGCCACGCGGTTCTCGTCAGGCAGGTCGACGAGCCCGACAGCGGTGGTGCCAGTCTGCGGAAGGTGATCGGGCAGTGCGGGAGCGATGACCTCGTGCCGTGGTCCCAAAGGCCCTTCCGCGACGATGGGCAGAGACGGCGGGCGGTGCGGAAGCGGGAGGAGGACCTCGGCGGAGTCGGGCAGGGACGTCACCGTCACGTGCGGTCCGGAGGACGCAGTGGCCTCCGGGTCTCCGGGAAGTGCAGAACGGAATGAGCGGATCCCTCTGTCGTCGGACACGAGCGCGGTCCCGGGCAGGTGAGGGTCGAGCCACGCGGCGTCGGGCACTCCCAGAACCTCGTGCGAGTCCGCCTCGTCGCGGACCCGCAGGCAGATGCGGAGCGAGATGTTCGCTCGCATCCGTGCGGAGACCACTCCGGACGGCCGCTGTGTCGCCAGCACGAGGTGGACGCCCAGTGACCGGCCGACCGCGGTGAGGTGCTCGAACTTCGCGACGATGTGCGGGCTGAGCGATCTGAGCACGTGGAACTCGTCGATGACGACGAGCAGACGCGGCATTCGGCGGACGGCGGGGTCGTGCCGGGAGCGTTCGAGCAGCTCGTCGATGTCGCGGCACCCCGAGTGGGCCAGATGCCGCTCGCGGCGCGCGATCTCTGCGGTGATGCTGCGGACGGCGCGCAGAGCGGCGGGTTCGTCGAGGTCGGTGATCAGGCAGTCGGTGTGAGGGCGGTGCAGGAATCCGCTGAGGCTGGCGCCGCCCTTGAAATCGAGCAGGACGAGGCGGAGGTCGTCGGGTGAGTGGGTGCGGCAGAGTGCGTCGAGCCACGCCTCGAGGAGGACCGATTTGCCGCTGCCGGTGGTGCCGGTGACGAGTGCGTGGGGGCCGGAGGTGCGCAGGTCCAGCACGGCGAGCGGGTTCTCGGGTCGGAGGGTGGCGGCAACACCCCCCGGATCATCGATGACAGGGCAAGACAGCCATACCAGGGCCAGCGACCAGATCCTCTGGTGAGGACCTACTAATGAATGTAACGGGCGACCAGGGCGGGGCGCCTCCTGAGCGATGAGCGAGAGGGACAACATTTGCAGGAGACAGTGACGGACGAAGACATCCTCCGACTGGTCAGGGCGAGCACTAGGAACCGCGCCTACCTCCTCGATGAAGAGGACGCGGCGGGAGTCGTCCTATCCAAGCTGTACGGGGAGGCTGTCAACAAGAAGAGCAGCGTGCCGAAGGTCGACCAGATCAAGGCGAAGAAGCTCAATTACGCGTCCACGTCGGTGAGGAATCTTGCGTCGACCGAGGTCAAGTCCCTTGGAGTGGTGTAGCGGTTGGATCCTTCGTTAGGGGTCTCAGGCGCTGAGTTCGAGTGGGATGTCGGTGTCGGTGCTCACCTCGTCTCCGGTGTTCTCGACGGCCGTGAGTCGGCA
>NZ_JALLGN010000002.1:0-267419 GCF_023072605.1 Brevibacterium sp. R8603A2 | reverse complement strand
CAACAATCGGCGCCTCCACGGCTCCCTCGGGATGCTCACCCCGATAGAGTTCGAGACGCTCCACTACGAGGCCCTCAACCGAGAGCCCGAACCCGCAAAGTAGCGGCAGAGAACCCGGGGCGGTTCACGATGACCGTCGCAAAGGACAGCGCAGCCATCAGCCGAGCGCGGGCGATGACCCGGTGCCGAGTCGGAACGGCGCCGGGCGGAACCTCGCTTGCAAGAAGACCGACATCAGCGACGCGATCAAGCAGGACGCGATGGCCGACGGGGTACGGACGATCGACTCCGTTGGCGAGGATGGCGATCGTGTCGCCACCCGCCGCGAGGGCTGCCAGGTGTAACGCGCCTTCGATCCCGTAGCCGCCTCTTGCAACGACAACTCGTTCGTCTGCGGCAACGGAACTGGCGAGTTCCCGAGCCACGTAGTCGCCGTAGGACGTGCATGCCCGAGCGCCGGTGATCGTGACGAAATCGCTCATCGGACGGGAGAGGAAGGATGACGCGCCGCGAGTCCAAAGCAGGTAGGGCGCAACTTCACCAAGGTCGTCGAGGGCGGTGGGCCAGTCGCTATCGCCTGGGATGAGTGCTCGAACCCCCGATTGCTGCACCTGGTCGATACGCCCCGTCAGTTCCTTCGCACCTGGCACTCTGAGGCGGTCGCGCCAGACCTGCGCGTCTACGGAGCTCAGCCCCACCACCGCACCGTCGCGTTCAGCGAGCCAGAGCGTCTCGACTGCTCCGAGCCTGGACAAGATGCGTCCCGTCACCGGGTCATTGGGCTCGACGAGCATCGACAGCACAATCCTCGCGGTGCGTTCGTCGCTCGCGAGATCACTCAACCTGGCCATCATCGGTTCCTCTCGGTGCTCGTTACCGACGAGGTGCGCGGACCGAGCCTCACTGACACCCGCCCTGCTCAGCGGTCCTCTCCCGCTTGAGGCGACACGGGCGCAACTACGGAGATTCACCCGGCGGACTTCGAAGAACGGCCTATTCGCGGGACCGTCCGCGTGGCGAACCACGAGGTGATCTGTAGCAGGTACTATCCGTAACATGAAGCGTCTAGGCAGCCTGAGTGACGTGGGGCTCACCGAGCTTGATCGCGCGTTGCGCCATGAACGCCTACGCCGCCGCGAGGCATGGCGAGATTGCGAGCACTGCGACCAAGCGTTCCTCGGACGAGGTGATGCTCGCTTCTGCTCAGCCCGCTGCCGTGTTGCCGCACACCGGGCGAGAAAGGACTCCAATGACTGACAGCCTGCGTGTCATCGGGTCACGCCGATACGGCACACTCTCACCATTGCGATACCCCGGCGGAAAGGCTGCGCTCGCTGGCTTCTTCGCTGACATCATCGACATTCTTGGCATCAAGGACGCCCGCTACATCGAACCCTACGCCGGAGGTGTGGGCGCAGGGATCGCGCTTCTGCGCGAGGGCATCGTCCAGCACCTGGTAGTCAACGACATCGACCCAGCCGTCCACGCCTTCTGGAAGTCCGTCGTTGGCAACAACGCAGAGTTCGTGGAAATGGTCGCGTCAACGCCACTCACGATCGACGAGTGGCAGCGCCAGCGGGAGATATATCGCTCACGGGACGAGCGCGATGCACTGCGCCTGGGCTTCGCGTTCTTCTTCTTGAATCGAACCAATCGCTCCGGGATTCTGAACGCCGGCGTTATCGGCGGTCAGAGTCAGGAGGGAAAGTACAAGATTGATGCACGATTCAACCGGCTGACACTCGTCGAGCGGTTGACTGCGATCGGTGCTCTAGCGGATCGAATCACGGTCTCTGATCTGGATGGCCGGACTGTGATCCAGCAGTACTCTCACGATGACCGGTCATTCATGTACATCGACCCGCCCTACGTGCAAGCAGGCTCCCAACTCTATCTCAATGCCTTCGACGGAAGAGACCACAAGGCGCTCTCGACGATCGTCAACTCCGTTGAAAGTGCGCACTGGTTAATGACCTACGACACAGCCCCGCTGATCGAGAAACTGTACCGAGATCAGTTCCAGTGCCGACTGGAACTCACCTACTCCGCTAGGTATCCGGGACAGGCGGAAGAGCTGCTCGTGGCATCCCCGTCGGTCGCGCGGGCGATCAAGTCGTTGCAGACGACGCCTGCGACGGCGGGCGCAACAAGCGCCTAAGCAACGGGTTCACGACCTTCCATGCCTGCCGGACGTCATCCGCACTCACGGAAGCATCGGCACTGTGCGCGATGAGGTTGAACCACTGGATCGATCCGTGCTTGTGCGCATTACCCGACTGGATTGCACTAATGCCTGACTTGAGCGACTTGTCTTGTCCATAGGCCTGCACCACGCGCTTGAATACATCGCTCAACTGTCCAGTGGCGGGGGTTGGAGACCCCTCGAAATGGACCTTGATGGTGGCCTCCAGTACTGAGCGCATGAGGATCGCGGCCGCGATAGTGAGATTGGAGAGGCTGATCGTGCGCAACTCGAAGTATCGCAGCTTGAGATTCAGCGGCGCGTTCTCGTAGTCCAGCCCCGACAGATCAAGCGTGTCCTTCGTGTCTGGATGGTTGGGTCCACGGCTGCCCGTGCCGCCAGGAGGGCCGGGTGGGTTCGGAGCAGCACCACTCCCGCCAGTGTTGGGGCCACCCGGCGCGCCGGACGCGCCACCTTGGGATGGCCCGGATGGCGTCGGTTGCGCGGGAGGAGTTGGCGGCGCTGGTTGGGCCGGAGCCGCAGTCGATACGCCGTTGAGGCGATCCACCAGGGACTGATAGTCCTGGCTGCGCTTCTTGAACTCTGGTGAGCGTGTGTTGAGACGGCCTGCGCGGAACTCGCTAACGAGGTACTCCAAAGCGCTGAGCTTCTTCTTCGGCAACTTCGAAGCGATCTTCTCAGGTGTCGAGGCCCGCGGCAGAAGCATGCCGTCCTTGTCGAACTCCACGCCGATCGCGGAAGCAATCTCCTTGCTTCGGTAGGCGTACTCGAAGGCCGACATCGCCAGGTCGTCACTCGCGGCGTACTGCCGGAGGGTGTGATCGGAGAATGGCGCTGCGCTGAGGAAGCGTCGCATGACGGCCATGCGCATGAACCTGGCAACCTCGACGTCGGGGTACTGTGCCTTCACATCGTCGACCGTGGTCTGATCGTCGACGAGCGAATAGTAGAAGGTTGCCTGCTGATCGCGGCTCCAGCGCCTCTTCGAGATACCGGTGTGCAACCTCGCGACGTGGGGTGCAGCCGTCGCCCGGTCGGGAGCGACGATGACACGGATTCGTTCGGGGAGATTCTCCGCCTCCACTGCGTACCGCTTCAGCAGCGCGCGAATCTCTGCCTCATGGCCGGGCACGATCGTCGGGTCCTGGAGCGCCTTGAGCGCGCTGAGTCGCCGGTTGCCTTCCAGCACGGTGTATGGGGAGCTACCGCCGGACGCCGATGCCGACGTCACGATCGGGACTTCGTTGTCGAAGTAGCCGTCACGGAGGATTAGGCGCGCCGCTCCGAGGACGTCCTCGGATGCAAACAGGTACTTCAGCGCACCTGCTTCGTCGTCGCGGCGCGTCGGTATGCGGTAGTTCTCCAGGTCGAGAAGGAGCTGGTCGAGGTCGACCTCGACTATCGGTAGCTGCTCGTAAGCCATATCCAGCCCTGCTCTCGTGCTCCGTCCGGCGTTCCACGCCCTCGGTGCCGAACCGGCGAGAGCAGTCGTTCGTCTCCAACGGTAGCCGCACGCCTCGGTCTCCGGGCTGAGACACGTCGGGAGCGACGATATCCACCGAAGTCCTCTGGGTGATCAGCGGCCCAGAGCGGTGCTACGAACCGCCAGCAGACTCATCCGCAATGAGTTCAGCCTCGACCAGTGCTGCCCGCACGGCCTTGCGGTCCACGCCCATCCGGCGACCGATCGCTCGCATCGAGACGCCCGCGCGCGCGAGGCGCGCGGCCTCCGCCTTCTCGTCGACTCCGAGCCCCGGGCGGCGGCTCGGCACGTTGCGGCGACGCAGGTGGGAGAACACCGTGGCGCGGTGGATGCCGTACCTCTCAGCGAGTGCCTTGACGCTCATCCCAGCCAGGTAGTCACCGATGAGGGCGTTCACCTCGGAGGCGGTGAGAAAAGTCTGAGCCGTCTCAACAGTCCTCACGACAGGGCCACGATCGTCCTTCGGAGCGGTATCCTGGGGACGTCGAGAGACCTCGTAGAACCCACGGTCTAGGCGGTTGACCAGGGTTTTTGTCTTGGGGGCGGAGTTGCCGAACGTACTACTCAGGCACCCCATCCCGTCTGAGCCGCGGCATCGATCGATGCCGCGGCTCAGAAGTTCTCCGGGGTCGTCGGCGACGTGCTGCGCCCCTGAGCGCGGAGGACGCCCGCACCCACCGCGAACACGAATCCGGTGACGATCTCGAGGACCAGGCCGAGCCGGTCGAGGTCCATCACATAGGCCGCGAACGCCGCGACGAGCGTGACCGCACCGCTCACGACGATCGCCGCCGACCGTTCGAGGAGGCCGTAGAGCACGAAGCACGCGCCGATCATCAGCCATGAGGCGATCGCGCGGGTGCCGGGGATCATTCCGAGCACGGTGCCGCCGGCGATGAGGAGGACGACCACTCCGATGTACCCCCACCGGGGTCCGGACAGGTGCGGCGGGTGCGCGCCGAACCACCAGAACGCGATGCCGGCCACCGCGGCCGCCATGACGACGAAGTACCCGAGGTAGATCGGCGAGTCCGGGTCGCCGACGACCGCATAGAGCACCGCACCCCCGAAGGACACGAGGGCGACGAGGGCGAGCAGGAGCCAGTTGTTCGAGGCGGAGGGCGATGTCGTCATAGTCGTCGAGCCTAGCGAGCGACCGGCGGCGGCATCCATTCCGGCGGCAAGTCACCCTGCCCGGACGAGACGGGCTTCCGCGCCGCCGCGACGGATCACCGCGGCGAGGGATCGCTCGGGTCGTCGTGTGAGTCGTGGACGGGGTCGGGGAGCACCTCGGGCAGTTCGCCGTCGTGATCGTCCGACTCGCGATGGAGCGCGCCGAGCCCGTAGGCGATCTCGAGGTTGCGCCGGGTGAGCGCCCGCTCGGGCGGACCCGAGGCGAGCACCCGGCCCGAGGTCAGCAGCACGTGGTCGGCCGCGCGCGCTTCCTCGAGGTCGTGGGTCGTCATGACGACCGAGTGGCCGTGCTCCTGCTCGGCATGGATGATCCGGTCGATGGTCCGCGCGGAGACGAGGTCGAGCCCGGTGAGCGGCTCGTCGAGGAGGAGTGCGATGTGGTCCTGCGCGAGCGCCTGGGCGACGTACACCCGCTGGCGCTGACCGCCGGAGAGCTCGGAGAGATGCCGGTGGGCGAGGTCGGTGATCGCGAGCTCGTCCATCGCCCACCGCACGCGCTGCCGGTCGTGGCGGCGGAACGGCCGGAACCAGCCGAGGGTCGAGTAGCGGCCCATCGCGACGACCTCGCGGACGGTGAGCGGGATCCCGGCCGGCACCTCGACGGCCTGCATGACGTAGGCGACCTTCCTCCAGCCGTTCGCAGGCTTCGCGCCGAGCACCCGCATGCGCCCGGACCGGGGTGCCATGAGGCCGGCGATCGCGTGGAGGAGCGTCGACTTGCCCGAGCCGTTGGGTCCGATGATCGCGACCACGTGCCCCTGCCGGAGCGCGAAGGTCGAGCGGGTGGTCGCCACGTGCTGGCCGTAGGCGAGGACGATGTCGTCCGCCTCGGCGAGCGGCACCTCGGCCGGGGTGATGACGTGGTCGGCGTCCTCGAACGCCGTGTGCACGTGGGGGTCGCCAGCGCCGTGGCCGAGCGCGGCCGCGCCGTCCCCGGCCGCCTCGTCCGTCCCGGCCGCCGGCAGTCGGTGATCCGGGACGTGCGGGGCGAGGACGGAGGTCCCGGGGGAGCGGCCCTCGGGAGCGTCTGCAGGATCGAGCGCGGAGGAGGTCGTGCCGTTCGCCGGGGCGCCGGGCGCCGGCGCGGGAGCGTCCGGATCCGCGTCGCCGACCCCGCGGTGACGGACGGCGAGGACGATCTGTCGCCCGCTCAGGGTGAGGAAGAACAGCACGATCGGGACGAGCGCCATCGTCGCCGAGCCCGCGGTTCCGAGGTGGAAGCTCAGGAGCAGCCCGGACCACACGGCGAACACCGCGATGCCGATGGACCACGCGAACATCTGCGGGACCGTGCGCGACAGCAGGGAGGCGGTCGCCGGCGGGCCGACGAGCAGGCCGAACACGAGCATGGTGCCCACGGACCGGAAGCCGACGATGACGGCGGCCGCGATGAGCACGAGGAGGAGCGCGTGGATGAGCTTCGGCCGCAGACCGAGGGAGCGGGCCTTGCTCTGGGAGAAGGCGAGCGCGAGGAGGGGCCGGTAGAGCACGGCGGAGGCGATGAGCACGATCACCGCGGGGGCGATCATCCTGCGGAGCACCTCGGGCGTGATGCCGAGCGCGTCGCCGAACAGGATGCCGGTGAGATCCCCGGTGTAGGAGTCCATCGTCGAGATGATGACCACGCCGAGCGCCATCATCGCGACGAACAGCAGCCCGATCCCGGTGTCCTCGTGGAGCGGCGTCGCGCGGTGGATCCACTCGACGAGCGCGACCATGCCGACGACCGCCGCCGCGGCGCCGAGGGCGGGGGAGACGTCGAGGAGCATCGCCACGGCGATGCCGGGCAGGATGCCGTGGGCGAACGCATCGCCGAAGAAGCTCATGCCGCGCAGCACCAGCCACACCCCGACGACGGAGGCCATGATCGCGGAGATCAGACCGCCCAGGAGGGCGCGCTGCTGGAAGCCCAGCGCGAAGGGCTCGGTGAACCATTCCATGCGGTCGTCGTCCTCGGAGCTCGGGTCGCCGGCGTGCGGCGGGATGCGGTGGGAGCGGGCGGTGTCAGCCGAGGGCCTCGGCGACCGCCCGGGCGTTCTCGACCATCATGCCCTGATATGTGCCCGCCTCGGAATCCTCCGGTCCCACGCTGCCCACGTGGAGCTCGACGACCTCGACCGCGGTGCCGGCCTCGGCGGCCACGGCGTCGACGAGCGAGGTCGAGACCGCGGTGTTGGAGAAGATCACCGGAACCCCGGTCTCATCGATGACCGCGGTGAGCTCGGCGAGCTCGGCGGAAGAGGGTTCGGCATCGGTCGAACCGCCGGGGACCACGACCCCGGCGATCTCGAAGTCGTAGGCGTCGGCGAAGTAGCCGAACGCCTCGTGGTCGGTGATGAGCACCCGCTTCTCCTCCGGGATGCCGGCGAGGAGCTCGCGGACCTCGGCGTCGGTGTCGGTAAGCTCCTGCTCGATCTGCGCGCCGCAGTCTCCGTAGGCGTCGTCGCCCGTCTGCTCGGCGAGCGCGTCGCCGATGACGTGCGCCGCCGCGGCCATCCGGCTCACGTCCATCCAGAAGTGCGGGTCCTCGTCGCCGTGGTCGTGCCCCGCGTGCGGGTCGACGGCGCCGCCGGGCTGCGCCGTGTCCTCGTCGTGGGCGTGGTCGTGCTCGTCGGTCCCGTGGTCGTGCCCGTCGTGGTCGTCGGCGGGGGCCCCGGAGGTTCCGCTCCCCGAGGTCGGCTCGTCGCCGTGGTCGTACTCCTCGTCGCCGTGATCGTCCGTGCCGGCGTCGTCGGCATGATCGTGGCCGTCGTGGTCGTCCGCGGCGGCGCCCCAGGGGAGCGGGTCGACCTCGGGCGCGACCTCGAGCACCGTCGCGCCGTCCTGCTCCGCGTTCGCGAGGGCGGACTCGAGACCGCCCTCGAGGTCGAGGCCGTTGGCGACGACGAGCTCGGCCCCGGCGAGCTCGGCCATCTGCGCGGACGACGGCTGGAAGGTGTGCGGATCGTCGCCCGGGCCCATGAGGGACGACGATGCGGTCCCCGCGCACTCGGTGATCTGGCCGAGCACGCTGCCGAGCACGCTCGTGGTGGCGACTGCGACCGGGGTGTCGGATCCCGACGCCGAGGTCCCGCCTCCGCCGCACGCGGCGAGGGTGACGAGGGGGAGGGTGAGGACTGCGGGGAGCAGGCGGCGAGATCGCATGATCGATTCTTTCTGTTTCGGACAGATCCCGATAGAAGGGGCTTGATGGTGAATATAGACCTCGGCGGAACCGCGCAAAAATAGTGAGATAGAGATATGCGCATCCGTTCCCCGGCGGGCGGGACGTGTGAGGATGGAGGCGCGGTGGCGCCTCTCCTCTGGGGTTCGGCGCCGACCCCGACGATGATGCGAAGGAGCCCTCGGGATGAATCCGATCGACGTGCCGCTGCGGTGGCGCGACCTCGACGCCAACGGCCACGTCTACCACGGCACGTACCTTACCCTCCTCGACGAGGCGCGCTCGCGCTGGCTGCGCAGCGGGCTCGGTCTGACGTGCGCCGACAGCCACCTCATCGCCCGCCTCGAGATCGACTACGTCTCCGAGCTCACCGCGGACGCGGAGTCGGTGGCCGTCGACTGTGCGATCGAGCACCTGGGGAACACGAGCCTGCGCACCGCGGAGACCATGCGCACCCCCGATGGCACAGTGGTGGCGCGCTCTGCCGCCGTCGTCGTGTTCTGGGACCGCGAGACCCGGAAGAGCGCGGCCCCTCCCGCCGAGGACCGCGCCCGACTCGAATCCGCGCTCGCCGCTCAGCAGGGCTCCTGACGCGGGGACGGTGCCACGGACCTGGAACGCGACGCCCATCCGTGATGTGATGTGAATCACCAGCGGCGCCGGAGCGGCTGCCGCGCGATCTCGACGAGGAGACGGCATGGCACAGGTGCAGACGGCGACGGGACCGATCGACAGCGCTGACCTCGGGCGGACGCTCGTCCACGAGCACGTCTTCGTGCTCGGCGAGGAGTACCGGGTCAACTACGAAGCGTGGGACGAGGAGGCGCAGGTCGTGCGGGCGCAGCAGGAGCTGCAGGGGCTCAAGGAGCTCGGGATCGACACGATCCTCGACCCCACGGTGCTCGGGCTGGGCCGCTACATCCCGCGCATCCAGCGGGTCGCCGAGGGGACCGATCTGCAGATCGTCGTGGCCACCGGCCTCTACACGTACAACGAGATCCCGTTCCAGTTCCACTACACCGGCCCGGGCCTGATGTTCGACGTCCCCGAGCCGCTCGTCGAGCTCTTCGTCCGCGACCTCACCGAGGGCATCGCCGACACCGGGGTGCGCGCGGCATTCCTCAAGTGCGCGATCGAGGAGCAGGGCCTGACCCCGGGCGTCGAGCGCGTCATGCGCGCGGTCGGCGAGGCGTCGGTCCGGACGGGGGCGCCGATCACCGTCCACACGAATCCGCACACGGAGTCCGGACTCGTCGCCCAGCGCGTGCTCGCGGAGACGGGCGCGGACCTGACGAAGGTCGTCATCGGCCACTCCGGGGACTCGACGGACCTCGACTACCTCATGCGCCTCGCGGACGCGGGTTCGCTGCTCGGCATGGACCGGTTCGGCCTCGATGTGCTGCTGCCGTTCGAACAGCGGGTCGACACCGTCGTCGAGCTCGTCCGCCGCGGGTACGCCGACCGGGTCGTGCTCGCCCACGACGCCGCGTGCTTCATCGACTGGTTCGACCCCGAGGCCAAGGCGCAGGCGGTGCCGAAGTGGAACTACCGGCACATCAGCGAGGACGTGCTCCCCGCGCTGCGGGAGCGCGGGGTGTCCGACGCGGATATCGACACGATGCTCGCGGCGAATCCGCGCCGGATGTTCGAGTAGGCTCAGCCCTCCTCGACGGCCTCGCGGATCGCCGTCGCGGTGTGCGCGAGGTCCTCGGGCTCGGCGACGAACGGCGGGGAGATCTGCAGGGCGTTGCCCGGCAGTGCGCGGAGGATCACTCCGCGGTCCTCGACCCGGCGCACGATCGTCTCGTTGACGATGCCCTCGGCGAAGGCGACGGCGCCGAGGAACCCGGCGCGCGAGCGCACCTCGACGATCCCGTCGACGTCGCGGAGCGCGTCGAGCTCGTCAGCGAGGACGTCCTCGAGCTTGCCGGCGCGCTCGACGAGGTCCTCCCGCTCGAGCACGTCGAGGTTGGCGTGCGCGACGGCGCAGGCCGTGGCGTGGCCGGAGTACGTCACGCCGTGGCGGAAGGCCGGGGCGTCCATGCCGCCGGTGAAGAACGGCTCCCACACCCGCTCGGCGATCTGGATGCCGCCCAGCGGGGCGTAGCCGGAGGTGAGGCCCTTGGCCATGGTGTGGATGTCGGGATCGAGGGAGTAGCGCTCGGAGGCGAACATCTTCCCGGTGCGGCCGAATCCGGTGATGACCTCGTCGGCGATGAAGAGGAATCCGTGCTCCTTCGCCAGGCGCTGCACCGTCTCGAAGTAGCCGACGGCCGGACCGATGACGCCGCCGGCGCCGATCACCGGCTCCGCGACGAACGCCGCGATGCGCTCCGGGCCGAGCGCGAGGATCTGCTCCTCGAGCTTCGCCGGATCGTTCGCCGACACGCGCGCGGTGTCGGGCACGAGCGATTCCGTGCCGTAGCCCTCGCGGTTGGGCTCGAGTCCGGCGATCGCCGTGCCGAAGGCGTGGAGCCCGTGGTACGAGGTGTCGCGCGAGACGATGACCGTGCGCTCGGTGTGGCCGACCGCCTGCCAGTACCGCCGCGCGAGCTTGCACGCGACGTCGATGGCATCGGAGCCGCCGGAGTTGAAGATGACCTTGGGGTTCTCGATCGGGGACATCGCCGCGAGCCTGTCGGCCAGGGTGCGCGCCGGCTCGTTGATGAAGCGTCCGAACGTGTGGTAGGTCTCGAGCTCGAGCATCTGCCGGTGCGCGGCCTCGGCCAGCTCCTTCCGGCCGTGGCCGATGTTCGCGTGCCACAGGCTGGCCGAGCCGTCGAAGTACTTCTTCCCCTGGGAATCCCAGACATAGGCGCCCTCGCCCCTGACGATCTCGATCTGGGAATCCATGACCGAGGGCATGTGCGCCTGCCCGTTCCATACCCGATGCACCATTGCTCGTCCCTCCTCGACGCGGTTGTCTCTGTCCGTCCAGTCTGGTGCGCGCCGATCGGCGGGTCAATCCTGACATGTGATACGCCTCACGAGAGCGGGAATGGATGCCGCTCCGGCGGGGTTGGGCGAAGCATGAAGGTCATCGGAGTAGAAGAGTTCGGAGGGCCCGAGGCCCTCGCCGTCCACGAGGTCCCCCAGCCGCAGCCGGGTCCCGGTGAGGTCCGCATCCGCGTCCACGCGGCGGCGGTAAATCCCACCGACACGACGTTCCGCTCGGGCGTCCAGGACGTGTCGAGCCTGAAGTCGCCCTATGTCCCCGGGATGGATGCCGCCGGCATCGTCGACGCCGTGGGGGAGGGCAGCTCCTGGCAGGTCGGGGACGAGGTCATGGCGATGGCGGTCCCGGTGAGCGAGCACGGCGGCGCCTACGCCCAGTACCTCGTCGCCGCAGACGATGCGGTCGCCCGGATCCCGGCGGGGGTGAGCCTCCAGCAGGCGGCGACCCTGCCGATGAACGGCCTCACCGCGCTCCAGGCGCTCGCCAAGCTCGACCTCGCGCCCGGACAGACCCTCGCCGTCACCGGTGCCGCCGGCACCCTCGGGCAGTACTCCGTGCGCCTCGCGAAGCGCGCAGGCCTCACCGTCATCGCGGACTCCTCGGAGAAGGACCGCGCCCTCGTCGAATCGGCCGGACCGGACCATGTGGTCGAGCGCGGGGACGACGTCGCGGAGAGGATCCGCGCGCTCGTGCCCGACGGGGTCGACGGCCTCATCGACGCCGCGGTGATGGACGAGAAGGCGGTGCCGGCCGTGCGCGACGGCGGCGCCTATGCGGCGGTGCGGTTCTGGAAGGGCACCGGCGAGCGCGACATCCGGTTCCGCCGGACCGCGGTCGTCACCGAGTACGGCTCGCGCGCGATGCTCGAGGACCTGCGGACCGCCGTCGAGGACGGCACGCTCGAGCTCACCGTCGCCGACGTCTACCCGCCGGAGGAGGCCGCTGCCGCGCACACCCGGTTCGAGCAGGGCGGCGTGCGCGGGCGCCTCGTCCTCGATCTCGCCGCCTGGGACGACTGACGCCGCCCGGCAGGTCCGGCGCACCGCGCCGGGTGCTCGATCCGCGATGATCCGGGTTCGCCGGGACGCAGATCGGCCGACCTCCGCGCATCGGTGCCTCAGTCGGGGGAGCGGGCCGGCACCGGCGGCGTTCGGGGCGCGGCCCCGGGCCGGCGCGAGGTGATGACGACGCCGGCGACGATGAGCACCCCGCCGAGCACCTGGATCCCCGTGATCGGGTCGCCGATGAAGAGGCCGATGATTGCGGTGAAGAACGGCACGAGGTTGAGGTAGACCCCGGCGCGCGCCGCCCCGATCCCACGCACCGCGAGGTTCCACATGAGGTAGGACAGCGCGGACGGGAAGATCCCGATGTAGACGACCCCGAGCCACGTGATCCCATGCGCCGGGCCGGGCGCCCCGAGCAGCAGCGTCGCCGGCACGAGCACCGCCGAGGCGAAGAGCGCCTGGACGGCGGTCGCCGACACCGGCGAGGAGGTCAGGAACCGGCCGAGCACCGTGTAGACGACGAACACGCTCACCGCGACGAGCATGAACAGGGTGCCGATGCCGAGGTCGAGCCCGACCCCGCCGCCGTCGAAGCGCACGAGCACGATCACCGCGCCGAGCAGGGAGAGCGCGAGCCCGAGCACCGCCGTCCCGGTCAGCCGCTCCCGGGCGACGAGGACGGCGACGACCGCGATGAGCGCAGGGCCCACCGAGTTGAGCAGCGAGGCCGACACCGAGGAGGTGTGGGCGAGCGCCAGATAGGTGAAGAGCGCGTAGCCGATGAGCCCGAGGCAGCTGAGAAGCACGTGGAGCCGCCACTCGGCGAACACCGCCTTCCAGTCCGGCTTCTCGACGAACGCGGCGAGGACGAACAGCGGCACGGTCGCCAGCACCCAGCGGACCGTGGTGAGGAAGAGCGGGGAGACGGAGTCGGCGATCAGTCCGCCGACGACGAAGTTGCCCGCCCAGAACGCGTTGGCGAGGACGAGGAAGAGGTAGTACCGGGCATCGCGCACAGCCCCACTGTACCCAGCCGCACCCGCCCGGCCGTGGGGATCCCGGCCCCGCCGCCGGCGACCTTCTCGGTGACCTCGAACCGTTCCCGGTACCGGCCCAGCAGCAGCCTGCTCTGGGAGTACAGCGCGGTGGTCGCGTTGTAGCCGAGGATCGTCGCAGGGTAGAGGAGCCACTGGGCGAGCATCGCGACGCTGCGCGCCGGCCCGTAGCGCACGGGGCGCGGCGGCAGGAGGTTCCAGAACACGACGAGCGAGATCAGCAGGCTGATCATCGCGATCTGCTGGATCATCCCGACGAGCAGCGGCATCTGGCTCACCAGCGCATCCGCACCCCCGGTCCGGCGCATGATGAGGAACGGGGTCCAGCCGCCGAGCGCGATGATCACCGACACGCAGGCGAGCGTCACGTGCCCCTCGAGCAGAGTGAGGAGGTGGAGGGTGCTCCGCAGCAGCGGGACCCGCCGCTGCGCGCCGAACACGCCGGCGGCGACGTAGGCGATGTCGGAGGCCCCGTAGGACCAGCGGCTCAGCTGTCTGAATTGGGCGCCCATGGTCTGCCGCAGGGTGCCGGCCAGGACCGCGTCCTGGTGGATCGGGACGTGGATCGGCACTACCGCGTAGTCGCCCTCGAAGTGGAAGTACGAGCGCCAGAACTGGTGGCCGTCCTCGACGATCGTGCGGGTGGACCAGAAGCCCATCTCGACGAGCGCATCGAGCGGCTGGGTGTGCGAGGCGAAGTTCCGCAGCGAGAAGGGCCGCACCGTGCACGTGAGGTTCCAGAAGCAGTTCGCCGAGGCGATGACGCGGGTGACGGCCGGGGCGTCCCAGATGTTGCTGAGGTACAGGCTGATCGGCTGGAAGGCGCGTCGCTTCCGCTCGAGGCAGGCGATGTACTCGTAGGCGACGTAGTCGAAGTAGCTCTCGTACGGCTTGTTGTCGCAGTCGAGAGTGGTGACGAGGACGGACTCCGCGGCGACCCCGCGCCGCACGGCGAGCGCCTGGAGGTGCTGTCCGGCATACGTGA
Source organism: Brevibacterium sp. R8603A2 (assembly GCF_023072605.1). Classification (NCBI taxonomy): domain Bacteria; kingdom Bacillati; phylum Actinomycetota; class Actinomycetes; order Micrococcales; family Brevibacteriaceae; genus Brevibacterium; species Brevibacterium sp. R8603A2. The sequence goes on along the minus strand of NZ_JALLGN010000002.1, from coordinate 253,373 downwards.
TGTTCGCGCCCTTGCCGGCGATCTCACCGGGCAGGTCGCGCGGGTGCCGTACGAGCTCGAAGACCGCGAAGCGGTGGCCGAACTCCGCGCGCAGCCGCTGGGCGGTGTGCTCCATCTCCGCACCGCCGCGCTCCTCGTAGGCGAACACGATCCACATCTGCTCGCCCGGCGTGGAGCTGCAGGCCAGGGTGCGCAGCGTCGGGGCGATGACCGAGTACGACTCGTTGTACGCGGCGACGACCACCGCGTGGACGAGCGATGCCGGGTGCGGGTAGCGCTCAGGGTGCGCGGCGACCTGCGCGAGGAGCGCACGGTGCCGCTCGGCGTGGAAGGCATGGGGCGGGCTCGCCGGCACTCTCCGGCCCTCGAGAGTGCGTCCGATGTCGCGGAGCCGAGCGGCCCAGTCGACGCGGGCCGAGGCGCGGAACCGGGTGTAGCCGCGGGCGAGGTCGACCGAGCCGCGGATCGCGCGGAGGAACATCACCCCGACGACGCACAGCACGTAGACCGCTCCCGCCCGTGGCGACACGAGAGGCACGAGGAAGACGAGGAGGATCGCGGAGATGCTCACCGCGCCGGGGAGGATCTCGAACGCCCGGTAGAGCCGGCTGCGGGCCCCGAGCGGGATCTCCAGGTCGGCGGGCCCCACCCGCGAGCGGGGTGCGGTGGGGAATCCGGTCCGGGCGTGCGGCGGCAGGATGGTCATGGGACCAGGGTCGGACCGGCAGCGGTGCACGCGGTGGCGCGGACCTGCCGAACAGATGAAATCTGCTTGTACGACCGGTGCGCCGGGCCGGGGAGTGGTGATGCGGATCACTGCTCAGTAGAGTGGGCACATGGTGAACTCCCAACGGCGCGACCTCATCCGCCGACTGTCCAAGCGCGTCGAATCCGTCCACTCGGCCACGTACTTCGCCCGCCCCATCGGCGAGGCGATCGCCGGCACCGGGGTGACGCACCCCTCGGCGATCTACTTCGCCGGGCGCGCAGCCCCGCTCGGCCGGGTCCCGGCCTCCGTGGTCGCGGCGACCTTCTACAGCTTCAACCCGGCCTACATCCGCCGGTTCGTGCCGGAGTGCTGGGACACCGCCGCCCCGGAGACGGTGCACGCCGCGCGCCTGGCCGGGGTGGAGCAGTTCCTCGCCGGCGCCTTCGGACCCGAGGCGCCGGGCGGTCGCAGCCCGGAGCTACCCGCGCTCGCCCAGCACCTCGTCGACGCACTCGACCCTGTGCTCACCGCTCTGCTGCCCGACGGCCGGACGCTGTTCGCCGCCCACCAGGAGGCGCTCGCGCCGGGCGTGCAGGCCCATGATCCCGCCGTGCAGCCGTTCCTCGACCTGTGGAGCGCGGCGACGCTGCTGCGCGAGTACCGCGGGGACGGGCACATCGGCGCCCTCATCACCCACGACCTGTCCGGGCTCGAGGCGATCGTCCTCCACTGCCTCACCGGTACCTCGTTCCGTCCGTCCGCCGCGCGCAAGAGCCGCGGCTGGTCGGAGGAGGAGTGGAACGCCGCGGTCGAGTCGCTGCGCGAGCGCGGACTCGTGCTCGGTGCCGGGGACGAGGCCCGGATCACCGACGAGGCCGCGGCGCTGCGCGAGAAGATCGAGCAGGCGACCGACGCCTCGGTCGCGCTGTCGTGGGAGGCGCTGTCGGACGAGCGCCTCGCGGAGCTCGACGGGCAGGCGAAGGACTTCGCGAAGATCCTCGTCGCCCAGGGCGCGTTCCCGCAGAAGCTGTTCGCCACCGGCTCGGGTCTCACCAGCCGGGAGCAGGCCGACCGGGCGTAGGCGCGGGTCGGCGCCTCAGCCCTGGTCGGACGACACCCGGCGGGCGGCGGCGATCGCCTCGTCGCTCGTCGGCCCCTCGGTGCGGAAGACGATCTCGCGGTAGTAGGCGAGTTCGGCGATCGAGTCCTTGATGTCACCGAGCGCACGGTGGCCGCCGGTCTTCGCCGGGGCGTTGAAGTAGGCCTTGGGGAACCAGCGCTTGGCGAGCTCCTTGATCGAGGACACGTCGATGATCCGGTAGTGCAGGTGGTCGACGAGCTCGGGCATCTGCACCGACAGGAAGGTCTTGTCGGTGCCCACCGAGTTGCCGCCGAGCGGGGCCTTCCCCGGCTCCCTGACATGGGAGCGGATGTAATCGAGGACGGTGTCCTGCGCCTCGGCGACGGTGACCCCGTCGTCGAGCAGCGGGAGCAGCCCGGAGGTCGTGTGCATCCCGGTGACGAACGCGTTCATGTTGTCGAGCGCCGCCTGCGAGGGCTTGACGACGACGTCGACGCCCTCGTCGACGATCCCGAGGTCGAAGTCCGTCACCAGACAGGCGACCTCGATGAGCTCATCGGTGCCGACCTCGAGGCCGGTCATCTCGCAGTCGATCCATACGATTCTGTCTGTAGCCACGCCTCGATCCTACGTCGTCGACCGGTGAGGACACCGGAGGCGAGCCGGTGTGAGGTGCGCCACGGGCGCTGTCATCGAAATGTCAGGCGGGGTGTGTACCGTCGATTGCCGTCCTCCGGGGCAGGGTTCCGCACGCTTGGCGGACCCGTCATCTAGACTGAGGAACGCGCACGCGGCGGATGCCCTGCGCGGCTACGACGAAGGGGAATGCGTGCGCTACGTTGTCTCGGGACTGCTCATCGTCGCCGGTCTGATCGTCGGCGCGATCGGCATCCTGCAGCAGACCGTCTGGGCTCCGGAGGAGTCGATCACGGCCTCCGCCTCGCTGAGCGAGCCGGGCCCGCTGCTCGTCATCGAGCCGGGGGTGCTCAACCTCTACGACACGCCGGCCACGCTCACCGTGCAGGGCGAGGGCGAGCTCACGCTGTCGCAGGCCTCGAAGGAGAACATCGACATCTGGGTGGGGGAGACCCCGCACTCGCGCATCACCGGGCTCGCCGACGAATCGACCCTGGCGGTCGAGACCGGCGGCGGCGAGGGCGAGACCGCGAACCCCGCGAACGGCGACCTGTTCGAGTCCCAGCTCAGCGGCGAGGGCGAGATCGTCCTCGACTGGGACTCCGAGCCCGCGCGCACCGCGTTCCTCATCGCCTCCGACGGCGAGGCGCCCGCCGCCTCCTCCGTCGAGATCAGCTGGCCCAACCACGCCGAGACCCCGTGGGCGCTGCCGCTCATGATCGTCGGCGGCATCCTCGCAGCCCTCGGCCTCGTGCTCGGATTCATGGATCTGCGCCGCGCGCAGAAGGAGAAGCAGCGCCGTCAGGCCCGCCGCGAGCGGCGCCGCAAGCTCGCCGAGACCGGGGCGGCCTTCGCGATCGTCCCCGTCATCGCGCTCGCCGGCTGCGGCGGCCCCGTCGAGCTGCCGACGCCCTCGCCGTCGGACCCGCCGGAGTCCGCCCCAGCCGTCGTCACCGACGCCCAGCTCGAGCGCGTCATCGCGGAGATCGCGGACTCCGTCGCCGCCTCCGACGAGCAGCTCCACGCCGATGCGCTCGTTGCCCGCGCCGCCGGGCCGTTCCTCGAGCAGCGGCAGTCCGCCTACGCCGTCAAGGACGAGGCGGAGGACTACAAGCTGCCCCCGGCCGTCGCCGCCGAATCGATCACCGTGAACTTCACCTCGGCGACGGATCAGTGGCCGCGCGTGACGAGCGCGATCACCTCCGACAGCGAGTCCGGCCAGTCGCAGCTCCTCGTGCTGTCGCAGGAGAACGCGCGCGCCGACTACAAGCTGTGGTCGCAGAGCGTGCTGCTGCCCGGCGCCGCGATCCCCGAGGTCGCCGATGCGCGCCAGGGATCCCAGCTCCTGGCGCCGGACCAGGCGGGGCTCAAGAAGACCCCGGAGGACACCGTGAGCCAGTACGCCGACGTGCTCCAGCACGGCGAGGACTCGCGGTTCGCCGGCGACTTCGCCGAGGACGCCTTCCGGAAGCAGGTGGAGCGCGCGCAGACCTCCCAGCGCGAGGCGCTGTCCGAGGGCAACGGCACCATCGAGTTCGAGTACGCCCCGGCCGAGGGCAATCAGCTCGTCGCCCAGCAGACCGCCGACGGCGGTGCGATCGTCACCGGCCTCATCACCGTGACGACGACGATCGCCCCGGAGTCCGTCGAGGGTCGCACCGGCTCGCTGACGATCCCCGAACCGCAGCGCTCGATCGTCGGCGAGAGCTCGACGAGCCGGAAGCTCGTGACGAAGAACCTCCAGGTCGTGTCGTTCACCGTGCCGGCCGACGGCGACGCGCAGCTCGCCCTCATCGGGGTCTCCGACGTGCTCGCCGACGCCGAGCTCGCCCGCTGAGGCCGCCGGCCCGCCACCCCCGCCCCGTCGACACCGACCGAAAGGACCTCCCGTGACGCAGCCGCCGCAGCATCCGGACCCCCAGTCCCCCGCCCAGCCGCAGCAGGGGCTCGATCTCTCCGCCGTCCGCACCCAGCGCGGCGCCGCCGCCCCGACGACCGGTGACGGCGCCGGCGGTGCGCTGCCGGACAACGCCGTCGAGGTCCCCGCGCTCGTCTTCGACGTCACCGAGGAGACCTTCAACGACGTCGTGCAGCTCTCCGCCGACGTCCCCGTCGTCATCGACCTGTGGGCCGACTGGTGCGGTCCGTGCAAGCAGCTCTCCCCGGTCCTCGACCGGGTGGTCGCCGACCTCGGCGGCCGGGTGGTGCTCGCCAAGGTCGACGTCGACGCGAACCCGCGGATCCAGCAGATGTTCCAGGTGCAGTCGATCCCGACCGTCGTCGCGATCGTCCAGGGCCAGCCGGTGCCGCTGTTCCAGGGCGCCCAGCCCGAGCCGCAGGTGCGCCAGGTCTTCGACCAGCTTCTCCAGGCTGCCGCGCAGGCCGGGATGACGAAGATCGCGGTGCCGCGCGGGCAGGAGATGCCCGAGCCGGAGCCCGCCCACCCCGAGGCGCTCGCCGCGCTCGAGGCCGGCGACCTCGACACCGCCGCCGAGGTCTACCGCAAGGCGCTCGCCGAGGCCCCCGCGGACGAGGACGCGAAGGTCGGTCTCGCCCGGGTCGGCCTCCTCCAGCGCACCCGCGACCTCGACCCCCAGGCCGTGCGGGAGGCCGCGGCCGCCGACCCGCGCTCGGTGCCCGCCGCGCTCGACTGCGCCGACCTCGACCTCGCCGGCGGGCACGTCGACGACGCGTTCTCCCGCCTCCTCACCGTCCTCACGACGAGCGCGGGGGAGGAGAAGGAGACCGTGCGGGTCCGTCTGCTCGAGCTGTTCGAGGTCGTCGGCGGCACCGATCCGCGCGTCGTCAAGGCCCGCGCCCGCCTCATGCGGTCCCTGTTCTAGAGGACCGGATGCTGCGCCTCATCCTGGCCGCCGTGTGCGCGGTGATCGGACTCGCGGTGACCGCGCTCGCGGTCTCCGCGGTCGCGGTCACCGGCACCGACGACGTCACCGAGACCGAACCCTTCACCGTCGCCGACGGGACCTACGCCGTCGTGCTCGACGAGCAGCAGGTGCCCTACGAGGGGTCCACGGCGGCGATCACCGCCGAGAGCGACACCGAGCTGTTCATCGGCACCGCGAGCGGCGTCGACACCGAGAACTACCTCACCGGGGTCGCCCACGAGACGATCACCGGCGTCGAGTTCCCGGGTGTGCTGAGCCACCGGTCCGTCCCCGGGGAGCCGCAGCCGGTGACGGCCGCGGCCACCCGCGACTGGTGGCTGGCGAGCGACACCGGCACCGCCGTGACCCATCGCTTCGACCTCGATGCCGCACCGCAGATGGTCGTCATCGCGCCGGCGGACCCGGATGTCACCCTCGACGGCACCACGGTGCGGCTGAGCATGGACGTGGAAGGGGTGTTCGGCTTCAGCCTGCTCGGCTTCGCAGCCGCAGTGCTCGCCTTCGGGCTCGCCGCGTTCCTCCTGCTCCGCTGGTGGAACACCCGGCTCCGCCCGCCGCCCAAGCTCCCCAAGCGCAAGGGCACAGGCGATGGCCGGGGCACAGGCAAGGGCAGTGGCGACCGCCCGGCGCCTGCCCGGCGGCCCGGCAAAGCGTCCGGACGACTCGGCGGCACCGCGGCCGGCGCCTCGGCGATGGCCCTGGTGCTGTCCGGCTGCTCCCAGCTGCCCCTGCCGATCGCCCAACCCGCCGAGCCGGAGCTCACCCCGTACGAGCGGCCGGCGCTGCGCCCGGGCGACGCCGGGACCTTCATGACGGACTACACCGAGTCGCTCGACGCGACCCTCGCCGGGGACCAGGAGGAGCTCGACGGCATCCAGACCGGTCCGCTGCTCGGCCGCACCCGGGCCGAGGTGCTCATCGCCCGGGCCGAGGAGCAGACGCTGTCAGCAGTGGCCTTCACCGAGGTCGTCGCCGGCGGGCCGATGTTCGACGAGTACCCGATGTGGTTCATCGGGTTCGGCGACCCGGGGGAGGGCGAGTCCGTGCAGGCGATGCTCGTCACCCGCGAATCCGCCGCCGAGGACTGGAAGGCCGCACAGTCGCTGTTCGTCCCGCGCGAAGCCGTGCCCACCCTGCTCGCCGGCGGCGACGGCGCGGTGCCCCTCGCACCCGATGCGCACCAGGACGTGGCGGCGGCCGCCGCCGCGCAGCTCGACGGGTTCCTCGAGACCGGGACGCTGCCGGAGAGCCCCGTCGAGTTCGCGTACCCGACCGACACCTTCTCGAGCTTCCGCGAGTACGTCGACCAGTTCTCCGAGGGCGACAACGCCTTCGAGGACGTCGGGGTGACATGCGAGCCCTACACCGAGGTGCCGCTGAGCACCTTCGCGCTCGAGACGGAGACCGGCGCGGTGTCCTTCGGCGAGGTGCAGTGCACGATCACGCTCTCCGTGCCCGGGGACTTCTCGATCGACATGGGCACCGCCGTCGAGGCCGTGATGACGAGCGACGGCGGCGGCAGCACCGTGCAGATCGACGCCTCCCTGCCCTACCTGCTCACGAGCGCCGGGGCGGAGAACACCGTGTACGGCTCCGACTGGTTCCTCCTGTCCTCGCAGACCTCCGAGGACTGAGGGCCGAGGGGCGCCGGGCGGCTGCGTCCGAGCCGCGGGGCGGGGCTCAGGCGCGGAGGCGACGGTCCACGCGGAACAGCCACCACAGGCCGACGACCGGGAGCACGAGCGGGATGAACCCGTAGCCGATCCCGAACCCGGACCACACGCTGGGAGCGCGGAACACCTCGGGGTGGGTGAAGCTCAGCACGCCCACGACGAGCACCCCGGCGAGCTCGATGAGGCAGGACACGACCGCGATCCGGTGGGTGGCGCGGTTGCCGATGACCAGGCACACCGTGGCGATGATGTAGACGACCGCGGCGACGGCCGACAGCGTGTAGGCGATCGGCGCCTCGTCGAACTCGCGGATGATCTGGTAGCCGGCGCGGGCGGACGCGGCGAGGGCGAACACGCCGTAGACGGCGGTGAGCGCACGGCCGGGACCGGAGTGCATCGCGGAGAAGCCGGCCGGAGCGGTCCCGGCATCACCGGTGTTCCCGGGTGCGGCGGTGTTCCCGGGTGCGGAGCGGCGGGGCCTCAGAGCCAAATCTGGTCCATCCTCTCGATCATGACGAACACGGTGACGGCCGCGGCGGCGACCACCGCCGGACCCCAGCGGCTGAGCTCCGCGAACGCCCAGAACCCGGCGAGCGGGACGAGCAGCAGCGCGGTGAAGAGGTAGCCGAAGAAGAGCAGCGGATCGGTGCCGTCGGCCCGGCCCCACAGCGCGATCGACACGACGAGCTGCACGACGAGCAGCACGAGCATCCCGCCGGTCGCGCCGAGCAGGCCCTTGCCCGCGGCGGTGTTGCGGATCGTGAGGACGAGCGCCCACACGGTGAGGACCGCGGAGTAGGCGAAGAGCAGATAGGTCAGGGCTGTGAGCACCGGACCAGTCTACCGAGGGCGCGCAGCGGATCACGAAGGGGCAACGATCGCCACCAGGTCCCCGGAGGCAGGTGTGGTCGATGTCACAATCACTGCAGGGCCGCACGTGCGGTGCAGACTCGGGGACAAGGGGCGCGGGAGATGGCGATGACGCGCACACGGTGGATCACAGCGCTGGCGGCGACGGGAGCACTCGCACTCGCGCTCGCGGGCTGCGGGCAGTCCGGCACCCCGGGCGGGGGCGGATCCGGCGAGGGCGGCGAGGCCGGCGGGGACACCCCGGAGTACACCGTCGCCGAGGACTTCGCGCTCGAGGAGTCCGAGACGTGGAAGGCCGCGAGCGACCGCGGGACGATCCGGATCGGCGTCAAGTACGACCAGCCGGGGCTCGCGAACGTCGAGGTCGGTTCCGAGGTGCCCGAGGGCTTCGACGTCGAGATCGCCAAGCTCGTCGCCGCCGGGATCGGCTTCGCGCCCGAGGACATCGAGTTCGTCGAGACCGTCACCCCCAACCGCGAGCCGTTCCTCCAGCAGCGCACCGTCGACCTCGTCGTCGCGAGCTACACGATCAACGACGAGCGCAAGCAGGTCATCGACTTCGCCGGCCCCTACTACATGGCCGGCCAGGACCTCCTCGTCCTCGCGGATTCGGAGATCAACGGCCCCGACGACCTCGCCGGGACGACGGTGTGCTCCGCGGACGCCTCGACCACGGCGATGCGGATCGAGACGGACTACCCCGAGGCCGACCTCGTGACCTACGACGCCTACCCCAAGTGCATCAACGACCTCCAGGCCGGCAACGTCGACGCCGTCACCACCGACGACTCGATCCTCCGCGGGTACGCCGCGCAGTACGGGGACGAGATGCGGGTCGTCGGCCAGCCGTTCTCCGAGGAGCCCTACGGCATCGGCATGCACAAGGACGAGAAGGAGCTGCGGACCGCGATCAACGAGATCCTCGAGCAGGCGCGCGAGGACGGCACCTGGGTCGAGGCCTTCGAGTCGACGCTCGGCGACAGCAGCGACGTCGAGCAGCCGCCCACCGAGGACTACTGAGCCGCGGGCTGCGGAGCCGCGGGCTGCTGAGGCGGGGGCTGCGGAGCCGGACGCAGACTGCCGGGGCGAGGCCTACCGGGTGGCCGGCTGCCGGGCGGAATGCCGTTCGGCGGCCGGTCGCTGCATGTGCGCGATGCGAGCCCGGCCCATGGCGAGACCGACGAGGGCGAGCACGCCGCCGATGACGAGGTAGACCGAGATCGGCCAGGTCGCACCGCCGGAGATCTGGAGCAGCCAGGTCGACACCGAGGGCGACAGGCCGCCGCCGAGCACCGCGCCCACCTGGAACGACACGGACACGCCGGAGTAGCGGAAGCGCGGGGCGAACAGCGCGGTGAACCAGTACGCCATGGGTCCCCACACGATGCCCGCGAAGGCGTAGCCGCCGACGATCGCGATCGTGGCACCCGTCGCGGTGGCCGAGGAGAAGAACCAGAAGAACGGGAACGCCCAGGCGATGAGGAGCACGACGCCGACCCCCATGACGCGCGTCATCCCGAGCCGGTCCCCGAGGTGGGCGGCGGTGAGGCAGGTGACGAGGTGCACCGCGGAGCCGATGAGCCCGGCGGTGAGGATCGTCGAGCGCTCCATCCCGAGCGCCTCGGTCCCGAACGCCATGGAGAAGGTGTTGATGATGAAGATCGTGAGGTTGAAGCCCATGTTGAGGAGGATCCCGGCGAGCACGAACATGCCGGCGGTGCGGACGACCTCGAGCAGGGGCGCCGAGGCGGTCGAGTCGGTCCGCTCGAGCGCGGTGAACTCCGGGGACTCGTCGAGCCGCAGCCGGATGTAGAGGCCGACGAGCACGAGGAGGGCGGAGGCGAAGAACGGCAGCCGCCAGCCCCAGTCGAGGAACGCATCCCCCGTGGCGGAGGCCGCGAGCGTGAAGGCGAGCGTGCCGAGGATCGAGCCGAGCGGGGAGCCGCCGGTGGCCCAGCCGCCGTAGAAGGACTTCGTGCCGGCCGGGGCGTGCTCGGTCACCATGACGAAGGCGCCGCCCTGCTCCCCGCCCATGAAGAAGCCCTGGAGCAGGCGGAGGGCGAGCACGATGAACGGCGCGGCGAGCCCGATCTCGGCGGTCGCCGGCACGAGGCCGATGAGGAAGGTGCACACACCGGTCGCGGTGAGGGTGATGACGAGCATCGACTTGCGGCCGAGGCGGTCGCCGAAGTGCCCGAACACGAGGCCGCCGAGCGGGCGGGAGAGGAAGCCGGCGCCCATGGTGAGGAAGGCGATGAGCGTGCCGACGAGCGGGTCCTCGGTGACGAAGAAGACCTGGTTGAACACGATCGCCGAGGCGAGGCCGTAGATGATGAAGTCGTAGAGCTCGATCGCATTGCCGATGCCCGAGGCGAGGGCGACGCGGCGGACCGCCGAGCGCGGGGCGGGCGCGGAGGTCTCCGTGGGGGTGGAAGTCATGAGTGGAATGGTAGGCCGCGCCCCGTCCGCACCGCCCGGCGGGGTCGCCTGGTGGACGGCCGGCGGCGTAGAATCGCCCACGATGCGCACCTATCTCGACCATGCCGCCACCTCGCCGATGCCGCCGGACGTGCTCGACGCGTACACCGCGGAGCTCCGGCGCGCCGCCAACCCCTCGTCCCTCCACGCGGAGGGCCAGGCCGCCCGGATGCGGATCGAGCAGGCGCGCGAGGACCTCGCCCGGGCGGTCGGCGCGAGCACCCCGGCCGAGGTCGTCTTCACCTCCGGGGGCACGGAGGCGGACAACCTCGCGATCAAGGGCCTGTGGGGCCTGCGGAATCCCGGGGCGCGCCCGGCCGGTGACGACGCATCGGCAGGCGAGGGCGCCTCGGCCGGGGAGGGCCGGAGCCCCGCACCGCCGCGCCCGCGCATCCTCATCTCCGCGATCGAGCACCCCGCCGTGTCCGAGGCCGCCGACTGGCTCACCGGGCTCGGCGCCGAGGTCGTGCGGATCCCCGTCGACGCCGACGGCCGCCTCGACCTCCCGGCCTTCGTGGCCGCGCTCGCCGCGGACCCCGAGCGCACCGCGCTCGTGTCCGTCATGGCCGCGAACAACGAGATCGGCACGGTGCAGCCGATCGCCGAGGTCGCCGCGCTGGCGCGTGCGCACCGGGTACCGGTCCACACCGACGCGGTGCAGGCCTTCGGCCAGCTCCCGCTCGACTTCGCCGAACTCGGCGTCGACGCGATGACGGTGACCGCCCACAAGATCGGCGGCCCGGTGGGCATCGGCGCGCTCGTGCTCAGCCGCGACCTCGCACCGGAGCCGGTGCTCCACGGCGGCGGGCAGGAGCGCGCCGTGCGCTCCGGGACCCTCGACGTCGCCGGGGCCGTCGCCTTCGCCGCCGCCGCGACCGCCGCGACCGCGGACCTGCCGGCGCGGGCGGGGCGCATGGCCGTGCTCCGCGACCGGCTCATCGGTGGGATCACCGCCGCGGTGCCCGAGGCCGAGCTGTCCGGCCCGCCCGGCGCGGGCCGGCTGCCGAACAACGTCCACTTCGTGTTCCCCGGGTGCGAGGGCGACACGCTGATCTTCGGCTTCGACGCCGCCGGCTTCGCCACCTCGGCCGGTTCGGCCTGCTCGGCCGGGGTGTCGCGGCCCTCGGAGGTGCTGCTCGCCTGCGGGCGCGACGAGGCGACCGCGCGCGCCTGCCAGCGCTTCACCCTCGGCCCGGAGACGAGCGAGGCCGAGGTCGACCGGCTCCTCGCCGCGCTGCCGGAGATCATCGCGCGCGCCCGCCGGGCCGGCATGGCGTCCGGAGCCCCGGCATGAGGATCCTCGCCGCGATGTCCGGGGGAGTCGACTCCGCCGTCGCCGCGGCCCGCGCCGTCGACGCCGGGCACGAGGTCGTCGGCGTCCACCTCGCGCTCTCCCGGATGCCGGGCACCCTGCGCACCGGCTCGCGCGGGTGCTGCACGATCGAGGACTCCCGCGACGCCCACCGGGTGGCCGGGCTGCTCGGCATCCCGTTCTACGTGTGGGACTTCTCCGAGCGGTTCAAGGAGGACGTCGTCGACGACTTCATCGCCGAGTACTCCCAGGGCCGCACCCCCAACCCGTGCATGCGGTGCAACGAGAAGATCAAGTTCGCCGCCCTCCTCGACCGGGCGCTCGCGCTCGGCTTCGACGCGGTCGCCACCGGCCACTACGCGGAGATCGTCGCGGGCCCCGACGGCACCCCCGAGCTCCACCGCGGCCTCGACCTCAACAAGGACCAGTCCTACGTGCTCGGCGTCCTCACCGCCGCGCAGCTGCGCCACTGCTTCTTCCCGATCGGTGCGGCGACCGCGAAGGCCGAGGTCCGCGCCGAGGCCCGGGAGCGCGGCTTCCCGGTGGCGGACAAGCCCGACTCCTACGACATCTGCTTCATCCCCGACGGGGACACCAAGGCGTGGCTGTCGGACAAGATCCCCATGCGCCCCGGCCTCATCAAGGACACCGAGGGGGCCGTGCTCGGCGAGCACGAGGGCGCGATGACGTACACGATCGGGCAGCGCAAGGGGCTGCGGATCGAGCGGCCCGCGGCGGACGGGAAGCCGCGCTACGTCGTCGACCTCGACCCGCGGGAGAACACCGTGACGGTGGGACCGCGCCGGGAGCTGTCCGTCGACCGCCTCGACGGGATCCGCACCTCGTGGTGCGGCGCGCCCCCGGCGGACGTCGGCTACGCGGAGTCCGCGGCGATCGACTGCGAGGTGCAGATCCGCGCCCACGCCGACCCGGTGCCGGCCCGGATGTGGCTCGGTGAGCTCATCACTGAGGTGGGGGACGGCGAGCACAGCGCTGAGGCGGAGGACGCCGAGGCGGAGGCGACCGCCACCGTGACGGGGGCAGGGGAACCCTCCGACCCCGCGGCCATCACCGTGCCCCGCTCCCGCCCGCCCGGCCGGCTCATGCACGTCGTCACCGAACGCCCCCTGTCCGGGGTGGCCCCGGGGCAGACCATGGTCGTCTACCGCGGCACCCGGGTGCTCGGCCAGTCGACGATCGATCGCGCGCACCGCAGCACCGCGGCGGTCTGAGGCCCCGCGCCGGCGGGTTGCCGGGGACGCCGCACCCTCACCGATGCCGAGGTTCAGATCGTCATGACCGACGGCGGTCGGCGGCCCCCCTGTTCTGCACCGCGGTCCCCGGTGACGGACCCCGCCCGGCCCCCGGCAGTGCCCCGGGGGCATGACGCCCGTCCCACTCGCTACTGTGGTGCCATGAGCACCGCACCGTTCGGATCCTGGGATTCCCCGATCACCGCCGCACACGTGGCCGCAGGGTCCGAGCCGATCCAGCGCGCCCGGTTCGCCGGCGAAGCGATCTGGTACTCCCAGCGCATCTCCGACGAGGAGGGGCGGACCGGGATCTTCGTGTCCCGCACCGGCCGGTTCGGCGACGGAGAGCTCGTCCTCCCGTGCGGCCACAATGCCCGCAGCCGCGTCCACGAGTACGGCGGCGGGGCCTGGGAGATCGACGGACCCTCGGGCACGCTCTACTTCGTCAACGCGACCGACCAGCGCGTCCACGCACTCGACACCACCGACCCGGGTGCCCGTCCCGTCCCGCTCACCCCGGCGACCCGGTCGACCGTGCGCTACGGCGACCTCGTGCTCAGCGGCGACCGGCTCCTCGCAGTCCGCGAGAGCCACCGCGCCCCCGGCGAGGTGCACCGCTCCATCGTGGCCATCGAGACCGGCGGGCCCGACGCCGGCGCGCTCGTCACCCTGGCCGAGGGGCCGCACTTCCTCGCCTGGCCGCGGATCTCACCGGACGGCCGCCATCTGTCGTTCGTCGGCTGGGACCACCCGCACATGCCCTGGGACGAGACCCGGGTGTACATCCAGGAGCTCTCCGAGGGGCGCCCGGTCGGGCCCGCGGTTGCGATCTTCGGACGTGCCGAGGAGTCGGTGCTGCAGCCGGAATGGCTCGGCAGCAGCACGCTCGTCGTCAGCGCCGACCGGACCGGCTGGTGGGAGCTCTATCGGCTCGACGTGCCGACCTTTCTCGCCCGCTGCCGGGGCGAGGCCGGGGCCCGACCGGCCGAGGAGGTCCCCCTGCTGAGCACCGACGGGGAGATCGGCGGCCCGCTGTGGTCGCTCGGCGACCGCTGGCACCTGCCGGTGGAGCACGGCAATCGGATCCTCGCCGAGAGCCGGTACGGCACCTCCTCCCTCGTCTGGTCCGATGTCCGCACCGGCGAGCACCGGATCATCGACTGCGGGCTGACGAGCTTCTCGATCCAGGACTATCGCGAGGGCACAGCCCTGCTCGTCGGGGGCAGTGCGCACCGGGTGAGCGGTCTCTACACCTTCGAGCTCGCGAGCGGCGAGCTGTCGCCGGTGGCACTGTCGAACGCGCGCCTCGCGCACGCCGACCACTATCCCACCGCGGAGCTGCGGGAGTTCGACGGCGTCCCCGCCGTCGTGTACCCGCCGCGCAGCCCGGGGTTCTCCGGACCCGTCGGTGAGGTGCCGCCCTATGTCGCGTTCGTCCACGGCGGGCCCACCGGGCAGGCGGTGCCGATGGTGTCGGCGCACCACGCCTTCTTCACCTCGCGCGGGATCGGCGTCGTCGACGTCAACTACGGCGGCTCGACCGGCTACGGGCGGGCCTACCGCAACCGGCTGCGCGGGCAGTGGGGGATCGTCGACGTGCAGGACACCGTCACCGTGCTCCGCGGACTCGCCGCCGCCGGGGAGGCGGACCCGGACCGACTGGCGATCAGCGGCGGCTCCGCCGGCGGGTGGACCGTGCTCAACGCGCTGACCACGACCACCGATTTCGCCTGCGGGGCCTCCTACTACGGGGTCGCGGAGCTCACCCGGTTCGTCACCGAGACCCACGATTTCGAATCGCACTACATCGGCACGCTCGTCGGCCCGCTGCCGGAATCTGCGGAGATCTACGAGGAGCGCGCCCCGCTCAACCGGCTCGACGCGCTGTCCGCCCCGGTGGCGGTGTTCCACGGCGCGCTCGACACCGTGGTTCCGCAGAGCCAGACGCGCCGGCTCGTCGCGGCACTCGAACGACTCGACCTGCCCTTCGTCGCGAAGGTCTACCCACGCGAATCGCACGGCTTCGTGCGGCCCGAGAACCTCATCGACTCCCTCGAGACCGAGCTCGGCTTCTACGGCCGCATCATGGGCTTCGACACCCCGGGCATCCGCCGGGTCCACCTGCGCGGACGCGGCCGATGAGCGGGGATCCCACGTCCGGCGGCGGACAGCCGGTGATCGGCGGCGAACGGAAGACGGCCACCGCGCCCCAGCGTGCTTTCTCGACCACCGGGGTGTGGCCGGGGGAGGACCCGCGGCAGGGTGCCTCGGCGTCGTTCGACGACCTCGCCGCCGGCTACCCGGCGATCCCGCTCACCGGTGCCCCGGCCCAGGGCGGGAGCCGCTGGGCCGTCGACGGGACGGGTGCGGCGGTGCGGCTGCTCGCGGAGCTGCCCGTCGACCTCGGCTCCTACGGTTGGCGGCTGAGCCGCGGCGAGGGACGGGACCAGCGCGTCGAGGAGTCGCGGTTCGGCCGCACCCTCGATGCCGTGGGTGAATACGGCGAGGGCTATGGCGGCCGCACCCTGCTCACGCTGCCCGGGCCGTGGACGCTGATCCGGGCGCTCAGCCTGCCGGGCGGCACGCCGGTCCTCGGCGATCGCGGAGCGGTGCGCGACGTCGTCCAGGACTATGCCGCCGGCATCACCGCGGAGCTCGACCGCTGCGAGCGGCTGCTCGGCGCCCGGCCGCGGGTGCGGCTGTGGGAGCCGTCGCTCGATGCGATCCTCACCGGTTCGGTGCCCACGGTCTCCGGATTCCGCACGCTGCCCGCGTTCGCCGAGCAGTCGGTCACGGCGGCGCTCGCGTCGTTCCTCCGCCGGACCGGGCCGGACACGATCCTCGGACTGCCGGAGCTCAGCCACGTGCGGATCAGCGGCAAGGCCGTCGCCCACCGGCGGCTCCTCGCCGATGCCGGGGTCGGGGCGCTGAGCATCCCGCTCGAATCGCTCGAGTCGTTCGACGGGCGTCGCTGGGAGGCGGTCGCCGAGGCCGTCGATGCCGGGACCGAGGTGTGGCTGCGGCTCCCCGCGCGGGCCGGTGAGCGGCCGAGCGAGGTCACCCGCTGGGTGGATGCGCTCGCCGAACCCTGGGAGCGCATCGGGATGAACCGGGCGAGCCTGTCCGGATTCGGTATCCTCACCGGGTGGGAGCTGCCGGTCGGGCTCCCGCCGCTGCTCCCGGCCGACGCCTCGGTGCGGACCGCGCTCGGGAACATCGCGCTCGCGCGGCGCCTCGCCGATGCGCTCGCGGAGGAGTCGTGACCGGGACCGGAGCGGTGAGCGTGCGGGCGGCGTGGGTTCGGCCGGGGCGGACGGGCGCGAGACACCAGAACGACGGGGAGGCAGCATGACACGCTCGACGAAGCCGGCGGGCGACGAATCGACCGCCGAGGAGCCGACGGCAGCGGCTCAGGACGGTGCGGCCAAGGCCGCGGATGAGACTCCGGTGAGCAGCGCCTCGACCAGCGACGCCTCGGTCAGCGATGCCTCGGTCAGCGATGCCTCGGTCAGCGACGCCTCCGACGACGACACCTCGGACAGCAGCTCTGCTGATGTCGACCTCACCGACGCCTCGGCCCGTGCCCGGTACGCGCAGGAGCTCACGGCCGCGATCGAGGCGCATCGCGAGGCCTACTTCAAGCACGATGCGCCGACCGTGTCGGACGCGGAGTACGACGCGCTCATGGTGGCCCTGCGGGACCTCGAGGAGCGGTTCCCCGAGCTCGTCGACGACGCCTCGCCCACGCAGACCGTCGGCGGCGCCGTCGACACCTCGACCTTCGCGGAGGTCGAGCACCTGTCGCGCATGTACAGCCTCGACAACGTGTTCTCCCTCGAGGAGCTGCGGGCCTGGCGGGCGCGCACGGACAAGGCGGTGCCGGCCGGCACCCGGTTCCTGTGCGAGCTCAAGATCGACGGCCTCGCGGTCAACCTCCTCTACCGCGACGGCGAGCTCGTGCGGGCCGCGACCCGCGGCGACGGCCGCACGGGCGAGGACATCACCGCGAACGTGCGGACGATCGCCGACATCCCGACCCGGCTCGACACGGAGTTCCCGCCGGCGGAGGTCGAGATCCGCGGCGAGGTGTTCTTCCCCGTCGAGCGATTCACCGAGCTCAACGCCGCGCTCGTCGAGGCGGGGAAGGCGCCCTTCGCCAACCCGCGCAATGCCGCGGCGGGTTCGCTGCGCCAGAAGGATCCGCAGGTCACCGCTGCGCGCCCGCTCCACATGCTCGTCCATGGGATCGCCGCCTGGACCCCGGCGGGGCCGGATCATCCGGAGCCCGCCGCACAGTCGGAGGTCTACGAGCAGCTGCGGTCCTGGGGTCTGCCGATCAGCGAGTACTACCGGGTGCTCGGTGCCGAGTCGGAGGTCGAGGAGTACATCGACCACTACGGCGAGCATCGCCACGACGTGCTCCACGAGATCGACGGAGTGGTCGTCAAGGTCGACGACATCGGGACGCAGGAGGAGCTCGGATACACCTCGCGCGCCCCGCGCTGGGCGATCGCATACAAGTACCCGCCGGAGGAGGTCACCACCCGGCTGCTCGACATCCAGGTGCAGGTCGGCCGGACCGGACGGGTGACCCCGTTCGCGGTGATGGAGCCGGTGACCGTCGCGGGGTCCACGGTGAGCAAGGCGACCCTCCACAACGCGCACGAAGTCAAGCGCAAGGGCGTGCTGATCGGCGACACGGTGACGATCCGGAAGGCCGGGGATGTCATCCCCGAGGTGCTCGGCCCGGTGGTCGCGGCACGCACCGGGGACGAGCGGGAGTTCGTCATGCCCGCGGTGTGCCCGTCCTGCGGAACCGCGCTGCGGGAGATGCGCGAGGGCGACAAGGACATCCGGTGTCCGAACTCCCGGTCGTGCCCGGCGCAGGTCGCGAACCGGCTGTTCTACCTCGCGTCCCGGGCCGCTCTCGACATCGAGGCGCTGGGGGAGGAGGCCGCGCTCGCGCTCACGCAGCCGGTCGCCCCGGAGGTGCCTCCGCTGACGAGCGAGGCACACCTGTTCGATCTCACCGTCGAGGACCTCGCCGAGGTCGAGATCGAGCGGGAGAAGCGGGTCAAGGGCGAGCCGACCGGCGAGATCGAGCGCGTCAAGTACTTCTACACCAAGGAGGAGCGGTACGTCCGCGGGGAGAAGGCGGGCGAGCTCAAGAAGCCCTCGGTGCCGCGGGCGAACACCGTGAAGATGCTCGAGGAGATCGCTGCGGCGAAGGAGCGCCCACTGTGGCGCGTGCTCGTGGCGCTCTCGATCCGGCACGTCGGCCCGACCGCGGCGCGGGCGCTCGCGGAGCGCTTCCGCACGATGGAGGCGCTGCGCGGTGCCTCGTTGGAGGAGCTCGCCGAGGTCGAGGGTGTGGGTCCGACGATCGCGGAGAGCGTCGTCGAGTGGTTCGGCGTGGACTGGCACCGGGAGATCGTCGACACGTGGAAGGACGATGGGGTGGTCATGGCCGACCCGGAGCCCGAGGACTCCGACGTGCCGCAGACGCTCGCGGGGCTGACGATCGTGGCGACCGGGAGCCTCGAGGGTTTCACCCGCGACGGGATCAAGGAGGCGATCACCGGTGCGGGCGGGAAGGCCGCGAGCTCCGTGTCGAAGAAGACTGATTACGTGGTCGCCGGGGAGAACGCCGGCTCGAAGCTCGAGAAGGCGGAATCCCTCGGTGTGCCCGTGCTCGACGAGGCGGCATTCGCCAAGCTCCTCGCCGAGGGGTCGGCCAGCGGCGACGGCGACACCGCGGACGAGGACAGCGATGCCGCCGATCTGGATGCCGAAACCGGCAGCTGAGCCGGTTCGAACGTCATGAGCTGAGAGCACTGTGAACGGCCCCCACAATCCCCGCCACCCCGACAACCCCCAGCATGTCCCCGGTCCCCACCAGGGCTCTGGTCCCGAGCAAGCCTTCGGGCTCCACCGGAGCTCCGGTCTCGAGCCCGGGGGCAGGCACCAGCTCTCACCGGAAGCAGGGTCTGCTGCCATGCCCGGTGGGCCCGTCCCGGTGCAGCAGCCGACCGGGGCGCTGGGCTGGTGGCTCGGGCTCATCAGTCTGTGTGGGCTCGCCCTGCTGGGGAATATCTTCGGAATCATCGCGACGTCGATCGTCCACGCGAAGAGCAGGCACAAGCCGATGCTCGCGCGGCACAACGCCCGGAACGCCCTCAACTGGTCGATCAGCTTCGGCGCGTACACGGCGCTGCTCTTCACCATCCACTTCATCGTGCTCTACGTGGTGACGGCGGATGAGCCGTACACCGGCGGGTTCTTCCCCATCGCCACCGCGATCGCGATCTGGATGGCCGTCGGTGTCTATCACGTCATCGGCTCGATCGTCTGCGCCGTCAAGGCGGCGAACGGCTCGGTCGCCTGGCTGCCCGGAACACTGCCCTGGGTCGGCAGCCCCCGCTGACGGGGAGCATCCACTGAACGCCAGATCCACTGAACGCCGGCATCCGCTGAACGCCAGTCGCCCTGCTGAGGAGTGGTGTCTGTTGACCGGTGACCTCCGGTGATCGGTCGCCTCCAGCTGATCAGCGGGCTCAGTTGATCAGCGGCGTCAGTCGATCGTCAGCCCCCCCAGATTGAAAGCCTTCTGACCGGCAGCCTTCTGATCGGCAGCCTCTGCTGGTTGGAGCAGCAGCGGATCTGCACATCTCAGGGTCGGATCGGTCTGGGGTGCGGGAGAGGTGCCGTCCCGTGTCGATTCAGAAGGGCGGCGGGTCGTCGTCGGCGTGCCACCAGGAGTCGCCGTCGTCGGCGGGAGATGCGGTCGATGTCTCCTCCGTGCTCCCGTCGTCGGACGTGCCGCTGAACAGCGTAACGGAGTCCGTGAGGCGCGTGTCCTCTCGGCTGGCCGCGGGCGCGCGGTCGATCGTCGTGTCGGGTTGCGGCGCGGTGGCGTGCGGACGGTTATCCTCCGTCTCGGAGGCGTCGGAGGCGTCGGAGGCGTCGGAGGCGTCGGAGGCGTCGGGGTCCGGTTTCGGGACCTTCTCCCAGTACGCCCACGGATCGATGACCACGGCAGCGGCGGAACTGCCCGGCGTGCTGTCATCCGGATCGTGGTGCGGCGGACTGGCAGCTGGGCATACTCCGGGCGGTTGATCGGGCGGCCCGTTGCCGGGGCCGTGTGGTGGTCCGGTGTTCGGGGTGTCCGGCGGGTCGTCGTCATCAAAGTCACGCGGCGGTCCGCCATCGGGAGGACTCCGTAGGTCGTCGTCGCCGTCCGACAGTTGGGTGCCCGGGGTGTCCGGGTTGTCGTCGGGTTCGTTCGGCGGCGGATCGGGCTCGTCGGGGTCGGGGTCTTCGGGGTCGGGGTCGGTTAGGCCGAGGAGGCGGCGGGTGATGCGCGCGGCTTCGCGATCGGCGGGCCTGTCGGCCGGTGTGGTGGTGTGGGTGATGCCGTGGGCGAATTGCCAGCAGATGAGTCCGTCGGTGGTGCGGTGCAGGCGCAGGGTCCGTTCGGTCTTCATCTGGTGGTGCTGCTTGCACAGGGGGTGGAGGTTGTCGAAGTCCGTCCGCCCGCCACGAGCAGGAGCGGCGTGGTCGAAGGGGGTGATGTGGTCGGCTTCGCTGGTCTCGGCTCGCCGCGTGCAGCCCGGGGCGGTGCACCAGGCCCAGGTCTGGTTCAGCGTGGTGCGCATTCCGGCCGGCAGCGTGTAGGACTGTGCGATCTCGGGGCAGATGGCGCCGGTGGTGGGGTCGGTGAGGATGCGGGTGAATTTCTCCGACCCGGCGGCGAGGCTGCGGGCGAGGTCGGCGGGGATGGGGGTGCCGTCGGACCAGGTGCCGGGCAGTGTGGTGTGTCCGGTGAGGGTGAGGAAGGGAACGGTGATGACGACGGTGGCCTGTCTGCGCAGCCAGTCCTGATTCGACGGACACGTCACCGTGACATGTTGCCGCACGCGCCCGTCCGGGCCTGCTTCACCTGCATCGGTATCACCGGTGGAGGGGAAGAGTCCTGGATTCGGATCTGCGGTACTCCCCTCAGCAGTGGACGCATCTGCGTCCTGACTGCAGGCGTCGTCGGAACCGGCGGTGTCGTTCGGGGTGGTGATCTCGACGTGGGTGCTCGGGGCGGTGGCGGTGAGGAGGTCGAACATCAGCTGCGGGATGGTGCGATCGTCTGCGATCTGCGCCCCGGCCGGCAGCTGCTCGCCGAACGTCGAGGCGTGGGCGGCCCGGATCGCGCGGGCGGTGGCCTCGAGGCGGCGGTGCAGGGCGTGCAGGGGCTCGAGGGGACCGGTGAGGAGGAGTCGGCCTTCCCGGGCATCGCTGCGCCAGAAATCGACCCGCCGGTTCTCCCGCACTTGCTCCTCCTGCTCCTCGTCATCGGTGAGCATCCGGATGAGTTCGTTGACCGCCCGGCAGTAGGCTTCCCACGACAGATCGGGACGCAGTGCGGTGATCCCCGCATCGAGCGCTGCGAGTTTCTCATCCCCGAGTCGGTGGGCGCGGCGGGCGGCGTACTGCAGGCGTTCGTAGCGCAGTTCCCCGGTGGTGGCGCGGTCGTGGCAGGCCCGCAGGCTGAACGTCGCGATGAGTGCTTCGCGGGCGGCGGTGTAGGCGCGTGTGATGGTGGTGTCGAGGACCGCGGCGAGACAGGTGAGGTGTTCGCCGGTGACGCGTTCGAGCACCCAGTGGGCGAGCGACCCATCGGCAGGCAGCCCGTAGCGGTCCCGCCCACACCCCGGGCAGCCGGCGGCAGAGCTGGCAGTGCCGGTGGGCGCGGAACAGGGCACGGATTCTGCGATGCCGGTTGCAGAGTCCGCGGCGGCGGGAGAATCGGGAGACGAAACCACGGGCCCGGCCGTTCCCGCGCAGGTGGTGCAGTCGGGGGCGGGGGTGAGGTCGAGGCATTCCTCGACGATGGTCTCGGCGATGAGCTGCATCCGGGCGAGCATCACCCGATCATGGGCGGCCACCGAGTCCCGCAGCCGCAGGAGAGCAGGCCGCTCACCGAACGGGTGACCGGCAGGGTCGGGGGGATCGGAGTCGCCGGGGTCGGTGCTGTCGGGGTGGACGGTGGGTGCGGTCATCGGAGGTCACCTCCCTCGGAACGGAACGATCAGAGTGGATACTGGGACTGGATCGGGTGTGCTGTGCGAGTGGTTCCAGGCTATCGGGACCCACGGACACGGGATGCGCGTAAAGCACCGAAAAACCGTGTTATCCACAGGGTGTTCGATATTGATCTGAATATTCTTTCGTCTGCACCATCGATTGGGGAAATCTACCCCGCTCTGCGCAGGGATGGCTTTCCGCGCCCCGTGCGCGTACCGCCTCTCTCGCATCTCTCCACGACTGCAGCTCGAGCCCTGCCGACCCCCTGCCAGCCCCCTGCCGGCCACCTGCCGGTCGCCACCCATCCGCCGGATGTGACCGTGCCTCGGCGCAATCGGTTCCTGCGCCGGCGCGAGGCAGACCCGCGGCTCGGGGGTCACTGATCTCTGTACCGGGCCTCGCTCAGGTAGGGCCCGCCTCTGCCGTGACGCAGTCCGTTCCAGCACCGCTCAGTCATTCACTTTGACACTGTCCGTTCCAGCGCCACCCAGCCGTTCGCCGCGGTTGCTCATGCGGCTCGTTCCTGCTGGCGCTGCTCCGCCCTGCTCACTCGGCTTCGTCTTGCTCAACCACCCCCGTCTCGCCTGCTCAACCACCCCCGCCCGTCTCGCTTGCGCAACTCACCCTGTTCACCCCGCTCGCCCCGCTCACCCCGCTCACCCCGCTCGCGCAGCTCGCCCTGCTCACCCAACTCACACTGCCCACGCACCCCGCTCAACTCACGCGGCTGCGCCCGGGCGGCGGTGCTCGGACGACTGTGTCAGGGCCAGACACTAGACTGACCGACGTAGACCGACCGCTGCCGCGCACACTGCCACAGGCGCTGCCACCAGCACTGCCGAACGCACCGACGCAGGCACGGCGCGGAACATTGCCACCGAACACCGTCAACGAAAGGGTGAAGATGTCGGAGAAATCCGCTCTCACGTCCGCGGAGGTCGCCCACCTGGCCGACCTCGCCCGGATCGCCATGAGCGAAGAGGAACTCGCTCGTACGGCCGGCGACCTCAGCTCGATCCTCGCCAACGTGGCCCGTGTGGCCGAGGTCGCCACGGACGAGGTCCCCGCGACGTCCCACCCCATCCCGCTCTCCAATGTCATGCGTGAGGACGTCGTCGGTGAGACCCTGACGAACGAGCAGGCGCTGTCCGGCGCCCCGCAGTCCGAGGATGCCAAGTTCCTCGTCCCGCAGATCCTGGGGGAGGACTGACATGACCGACACTCCGCAGAATCGGGGCACCTCGCAGAACGCCGACGCCCCGCAGAACACCGACACTCCCCAGAGCTCCAGCGCTCAGCAGACCGCCGACCTCACCCGGCTCACCGCCGTCGAGCTCTCCGCCGGCCTGCGCGCCGGGGATTTCTCCGCGACCGATGTCACGCGCGCCCACCTCGATCGGATCGAGCAGGTCGAGGGCACGGTCAACGCCTTCATCACCGTGACCGGTGACGTCGCGCTGGCGACCGCCGCCGAGGTGGACCGCAAGCGGGCAGCCGGCGAGGATCTCCACCCGTTCGCCGGTGTCCCCGTCACCCACAAGGACCTCGTCGTCACCTCCGGCATCACCACGACCGCCGGCTCGAAGATCCTCGCCGACTGGGTCCCGCCCTACGACGGCACGGTCTACCGCCGGACGAAGGCCGCCGGCCTTCCGCTCCTGGGCAAGACCAATCTCGACGAGTTCGCCATGGGCTCCTCGACGGAGCACTCCGCGTTCGGCAATACGACGAACCCCTGGGACACGACCAAGGTGCCCGGCGGTTCGTCCGGCGGTGCCGCCGCCTCGGTCGCGGCGTTCGAGAGCCCGTTCTCCGTCGGCACGGACACCGGCGGATCGGTCCGCCAGCCCGCCGCCTTCACCGGTACGGTGGGCGTCAAGCCGACCTACGGCTCGGTCTCCCGCTACGGTGTCATCGCAATGGCCTCGAGCCTCGACCAGGTCGGACCCGTCGCTCGCACCGTCACCGATGCCGCGGCCCTCCACCAGATCCTCGCCGGCCACGACCCGCACGACTCGACCTCGCTGCCCGGTGAGGTGCCCGACTTCCTCGCCGCCGCCCAGCAGGGCGCGTCCGGCGGCGCGCTCGAGGGCGTCCGCCTGGGAGTCGTCAAGCAGCTCGCGGGGGAGGGCTACGAGGACGGCGTGAGCGCCGCCTTCCGCTCCGCTCTCGACCTCGCGGCCGCCCAGGGCGCGGAGATCGTCGAGGTCGACTGCCCGTCGCTCGGCTACGCGCTCGACGCGTACTACCTCATCATGCCCTCCGAGGTGTCCTCGAACCTCGCACGCTACGACGGCATGCGGTTCGGCCTGCGGGTCGAACCGGAGGACGGTCCCGTCACCGCGGAGACCGTCATGGCCGCCACCCGCGCCGCCGGCTTCGGCGCCGAGGTCAAGCGCCGCATCATCCTCGGCACCTACGCGCTGTCGGCCGGCTACTACGACGCCTACTACGGCTCGGCGCAGAAGGTCCGCACCCTCGTGCAGCGCGACTTCGCCGCCGCCTTCGAACAGGCCGACGTCCTGGTCTCGCCCACCGCGCCCACCACGGCGTTCGGGTTCGGCGCGGAGAAGAGCTCCGACCCGATGGCGCTCTACCTGGGCGACGTCGCCACGATCCCGGCCAACCTCGCCGGCATCCCCGGGATGTCGCTGCCCGCCGGACTGTCTGAGGGCCTGCCCGTGGGCTTCCAGCTGCTCGCCCCGGCCCATGAGGACGCGCGCCTCTATCGGATCGGCGCCGGCCTCGAATCCGCACTCGACTCCGCCCGCGGCCACTCGCTGCTCGCGCAGGCACCGGAACTGTGAGGAACACGATGAAGTACGAAGACGCAATCGCGAAATACGATCCGGTCATCGGCATCGAGGTGCACGTCGAGCTCGGCACCGCCACGAAGATGTTCGACGCCGCGCCCAACACCTTCGGCGGCGGTCCGAACACCAACGTCACCCCGGTCTCGCTCGGACTCCCCGGGGCGCTGCCGGCCGTCAACGGGAAGGCCGTGGAATATGCGGTGAAGATCGGTCTCGCACTCGGCTGCGAGATCGCCGAATCCTGCCGCTTCGCCCGGAAGCACTACTTCTACCCGGACGTGCCGAAGAACTTCCAGACATCCCAGTACGATGAGCCGATCGCCTTCGACGGCTCCGTCGAGGTCGAGCTCGCGGACGGCGAGATCGTCACCGTCCCGATCGAGCGCGCCCACATGGAGGAGGACGCCGGCAAGAACACTCACGTGGGAGGCTCGGATGGGCGCATCCACGGCGCCCAGCACTCGCTCGTCGACTACAACCGGGCCGGCGTGCCGCTCGTCGAGATCGTCACCCACCCGATCGTCGGCACCGGGGAGCGCGCTCCCGAGGTGGCCTCCGCCTACGTCCGCACGCTCCGGGACATCTTCAAGGCCCTCGACGTGTCGGAGGCGCGCATGGAGCAGGGCAACGTCCGCGCCGACATCAACGTCTCCCTGCGCACCTCGCCCGAGGCGCCGCTGGGCACCCGCACGGAGACGAAGAACGTCAACTCCTTCCGCTCGATCGAGCGCGCCGTCCGCTTCGAGATCAGCCGCCAGGCCGCGATCCTCGAAGCAGGTGGGTCGGTCCTGCAGGAGACCCGCCACTTCCACGAGGACACGGGGGAGACCTCGTCCGGGCGTGTGAAGTCCGACGCCGACGACTACCGGTACTTCCCCGAGCCCGACCTCGTTCCGGTCGAGCCCGCCCGCGCCTGGGTCGAGGAGATCCGCAGCACTCTGCCGGAGCTCCCCGCCCAGCGCCGCCGCCGGCTGCTCGGCGAATGGGGCTTCTCCGAGCTCGAGATGCGCGATGTCATCAATGCCGGCCTGCTCGACCCGATCGAGGAGACCGTCACCCTGGGCGCCTCGCCGGCCGCCGCGCGCAAGTGGTGGACCGGGGAGATTGCCCGTCTGGCCAAACAGGACGAGGTCGAGCCGGCGCAGCTCGCCACCCCGGCGCAGGTCGCCGAGCTCGCTGGCCTCGTCGAGGCCGGGAAGCTCAACGACAAGCTCGCCCGGAAGGTGCTCGCCGGCGTCGCCGCGGGCGAGGGCTCCCCGAGCGACGTCATGTCCGCGCGCGGACTCGAGATCGTCGAGGACACCGGCGCGCTCGAGGCCGCTGTGGACCAGGCGCTCGCCGACAACCCGGATGTGGTCGAGAAGATCAAGGGCGGCAAGATGCAGGCGATCGGCGCGCTCATGGGGCCGATCATGAAGGCCACCCGCGGTCAGGCCGACGCAGGCAAGGCGCGCGAGATGATCATGACGAAGATCGGCGGCTGACACCGCTGGTCGGCCGACACCGCCGATCGGCTGCCGCCCTGTCGGCGGACAGTCGGGGCCGCGGAACGGCGGTTGGTCGCGCATCGGATCGCCCGCCGGTCGCACCGCGCACACGGCTCCCGGGACGAGGTGGGGAAAACCCCCGACTTCATCCCGGGAGCCGTCTGCATCCCCGGATACACAGCGATGTGTCAGTTCCCGGTCCTACACTGGAGGCCACGATCCGGTGCCGCCGCCATGCCTGCGGGTGGTTTCCTGCCGCGCGACGCGGCCGCGCCGGACAGCAGTGGTGAGACCCGGACAGCAGTGGCGAGACGCGGAAGGTGGACGGTGAGCAGAACCTGGAAATCGCTGTGGCGCGAGGAGTGCGGTGCGACCCCGCCGGTGTACCGGATCCTCGTCCCCGACAGCGTGCCCTCGAGCGTCGTGAGCACCTGGCTGGCCCGCGGATACCGCGTCTCGGTCGGCTCCCCGGCCCCGACCTTCGCCTCCCCGGCGATGAGTCGCAATCTTATCCGCTCGAACTTCATCTACCGCACGACCGCCGGCGCCGGACTCACCGCGACCGGGCTCGCCGCGCTCCCCACCGCCGTTATCGCGCTCGCCGGTGACATCGTCGCCGCCGGGGTCGTCACCACGGGAGTGTTCGGCGCGATCACCGCGGTGACCGCGGGCTGGACCGGGCTCAAGTACCGCCGCGACCCCAAGCGCCTGTCGAAGAAGGACAAGGAGGCCGCGGCCGCCGCCCGCTGGATCACCCCCACCGACCTCGGTTGGATTCCCGGGCTCACCTCCGGCCAGGACACCGACGAGCAGCGCCTCTTCCACCTCGCTGTCACCACCGCCCGCCGGATCGCGCAGACGCGGGCGTGGACCCACCCGATCCTGCAGGACCACGTGGCCCGCGTCGACCTCGACCACGCCGTCGCCTCGATCGGCACCCGCCTGCAGGAGCTCGTCGAGCTCCGCAGCGAGCTCGAATCGGTGCGCGAACCGCAGACGAGCGCCCGCATCGACACCTACCTGACCAAGCTCGCGACCGCATTCCGCTCGATGGCCGACCGGGTGGTCGCGATGCACGAGTACTACGAGCACCTCCTCGATCTCGACCGCCAGCTCACCGTCCTCGCCCACACCGAGCAGTCCAAGGTGCTCGGCGACCGGGTGCTCGACGTGCTCTCCCGCACCGCCGACGACGAATCCGCCGACTGGCGCTTCCGCGAGCTCAACATCGAGGCCGAATCCCACGCCGACGTCATCAAGGGACTGCTGTCCGAGCTCGAGGAGACCGCCGAGGAGTTCGACGACCTCGACGACCTCGACCGCCGGCTCGCCCAGGCGCAGCAGGCCGGGGCGCAGAAGTCCGAGGCGGCCCCGGCCGGCGCCGGATCGGCGCGGGGGATCGGGTCGTCCACCGCCGAGGCGCGGGCCGCCGATCGGGACCACGCCGACCGGGACCACACCGACCGTGGCACCACCGCCGGGGTCGACGTCGGCCGGCATCACTCTGTCCAGCACACCGCCGATCGCTCCGACCGCGGCCCGGCCGCGCTCGAACCGGGTGCGGAACCGGTGTTCGATCTCAGTGCCGAGCTGCGCCGCCAGGCCGGCGACCTCCACCGGGCGCCGCGCGACTGAGGTCGGCGTCCGCGCGGCCGGCGCGGACGCCCGATCGGCCGCGGAGACCGGCTCCGGCCCGGCTGCTCGCCCCGGGTTTCGATCGGGGCTCAGCGGGTGATCAGTGCCCGAAGGGGTCCGGGTCGGTGCCCGGCATCCAGGAGATGCCCGGCTCGTCGTAGCCGCATTCCTCCTGGGCCCGCTTCCACTTCTTCGACCAGCGCTTGTCGAGCTTGTCGACGTAGAGCGTGCCCTGCAGGTGGTCGAACTCGTGCTGCATGATGCGCGCGAACCAGCCCTCGACGGTGAGGCTGATCGGCTGCCCGTCTGCGTCCTTCCCGCTCACGGTCACCCGGTGGGCGCGCTTGATCGGGAAGTCGAGACCCGGCACGGACAGGCAGCCCTCCGACTCGGTGTCCGGATCGGGCCTGACGTCCTCGATCTTTGAGGCGACGAGCACGGGATTGACGAACACGCCGCGCCGGCGCACCTCGGCGACCTCGTCGTCGGCGTCGTAGACGAAGATCTGCTGCCCGACGCCGATCTGCGGCGCGGCGAGACCGACGCCCTTCGATGCGGCGAGGGTCTCGAACATGTCGTCGATGAGGGTGTGCAGGGCGGAGTCGAACTCGGCGACGGGCTCGGCCCGGCGGTGGAGGACCGGCTCGCCGTACACGACGATGGGATGGATGGTCATGCCCAGGAGTCTAATCGAGCCGGCGTTCCCGGAGGTCGGACCGGGTGCGCGCACCCCGCGGCGGTTTGGAATAATGTCCTCACGACTGTCGTTGAACGAGACATCGTGATACCCGTGCGGCCGCTGCGGCAGCGCCGGGTACCAGCAGCTGAAGCCATTGGCTGGTGTGTGGGCGAAGAGCACGGCCCTCCCATACCCCAGGTCCGAGCTCTTCGTGCAGCGGACCCCCGTCTCCCTGTGTACGAATGGAAGGACACACTGTGAAGATCTACAACAACGTCTCCGAGCTCGTCGGCCGGACGCCGCTGGTCAAGCTGGGCCGTGCGAGCGAGCGCACCGGCGCGGAGATCGTCGGCAAGCTCGAGTTCTACAACCCGGCCAACTCGGTCAAGGACCGGATCGGCGTGGCGATGATCGACGCCGCCGAGGCCTCCGGCGAGCTCAAGCCCGGCGGCACCATCGTCGAGGCGACCTCGGGCAACACCGGTATCGCGCTGGCGATGATCGGCGCCTCGCGCGGCTACAGGGTCGTCCTCACCATGCCGGAGTCGATGTCGAAGGAGCGCCGGGCGCTGCTCCGCGCGTTCGGCGCCGAACTCCTCCTCACCCCCAAGGCCGAGGGCATGAAGGGCGCGGTCGCGAAGGCCGAGGAGATCGGCGCGCAGGACGACGCCGTCCTCGTCCGCCAGTTCTCCAACGCCGCGAACCCGCAGGTCCACCGAGAGACCACCGGTGAGGAGATCCTCGCCGACACCGACGGCCAGGTCGACGTGTTCGTCGCCGGGATCGGCACCGGCGGCACCATCACCGGTGCCGGCCGCCTCCTCAAGGAGAAGAACCCGGGCGTCCACATCGTCGCCGTCGAGCCCGAGGCATCCGCCCTGCTCAGCACCGGCGAGGCCGGCCCGCACATGATCCAGGGCATCGGCGCGAACTTCGTCCCCGACATCCTCGACACGGACGTCTACGACGAGGTCGTCGCGGTGTCGAACGACGACTCCTTCGCCAAGGCGCGGCAGGTCGCCACCGAGGAGGGCCTGCTCGTGGGCATCTCCTCGGGTGCCGCGATCACCGCAGCGGAGAAGGTCGCCGCGCGGCCGGAGTTCCAGGGCAAGCGCGTCGTCGTCATCATCCCGAGCTTCGGCGAGCGCTACCTCACCACGCCCCTGTTCGCCGAGTACATGGACTGATCGAGTTGGCCCTCCTCACCCGAATCGCCGCCGGGACCGCCGTCGCGGCCGCAGCCTTCGTCGCGACCCGGCCGGCGGTGCGCGCCGCGGTGCGCGAGGACCTCGAGACCGCCCGCCGCCGCGATCCCGCGGTGCACAGCGACCTCGTCACTCTCGTCAGCTATCCGGGACTGCACGCGATCTGGGCGCACCGCGGGCTGCACAAGCTGTGGCAGCGCCCGTCCGGGAAGGTGCCCGCACGGCTGCTGTCCCAGATCGTGCGGACGCTCACCGGGGTGGAGATCCACCCGGGGGCGACGATCGGCCGCCGCTTCTTCATCGATCACGCCAACGGCATCGTCGTCGGTGAGACCGCGGAGATCGGCGACGACGTCATGCTCTACCAGCAGGTCACCCTCGGCGGCACCTCGATGGAGCAGGAGAAGCGCCACCCCACGATCGGCAACGACGTGCTCATCGGCGCCGGCGCCAAGGTCATCGGCCCGGTGACGGTGGGGGACGGCGCCTCGGTCGGGGCGAACGCGGTCGTCGTCAAGGACGTGCCGCCGGACTCGATCGCGGTCGGCGTGCCCGCGACGATCAAGCGCCCCGCCGGGGTGGCTCACCCGCACGGCGGGGAGTACGAGCTCGTCGACCCCGCGATCTGGATCTGAGGGATCCGCCGAGCACGGGGCGCGCGATGAGCCGCAACTGGTTCGAGGCCGGAGCCGAGGGATACTCTCGGTTCCGGCCTTCGTACCCTCCCGCCCTCGCCGCCCACCTCGCTGAGGCGACCCGCCGTTCCGTCGCCGCCGCAGGCGCCACGTCCGCAGGTTCCGCAGGTGCCGCGTCCGCAGGTTCCGCAGGCGCGGGGGAGCACAGTGCGGGCTCCGCCGACACCCGTGGGCTCTGCGCGCTCGACGTCGGCTGCGGGACCGGCCAGCTCACCGTCGCCCTCGCCGCGCACCTGCCGCGCGTCATCGGTGCGGACCCGAGCGCCGATCAGCTCTCCCGGGCCGCAGCCCACCCGCGCATCGACTACGTGCAGACGCCTGCCGAGCGGCTCCCGGCCGCGGACGCCTCCGTCCACCTCGTCACCGCCGCCCAGGCCGCCCACTGGTTCGACCTCCCGGCCTTCTACGCCGAGGTGCGCCGCATCGCCGCGCCCGGGGCGCTGCTCGCGCTCATCACCTACGGCGTCATCGAGACCGATCCGGACATCGCCGCCCGGGTCGACCGCTTCTACTCCGCGGAGATCGGCCCCTTCTGGCCGCCGGAGCGGCACCACGTCGACGCCGGCTACCGGACCCTGGACTTCCCCTTCGCCGAGGTGCCCCTGCCGCCGCTCGCGATCACCGGCGAGCTCACCTGCGCGGAGCTGCTCGGCTACGTGTCGACGTGGTCAGCGGTGCGCGCCGCGCACGAGGCCGGCCGCGAGGCGCTCCTCCGCGACTTCGCCGCAGACCTGCGTGCGCTCTGGGGCGACCCGGCACGCACCCGCACCGTGCGCTGGCCGATCAGCGGCCGCCTCGGGACCGTCTGAATTCCTCCACCTCTCCTGCGCGTCCGGCCCCTCCCAACGGCGTGCCCTCCCAGCGCGGCTGCGCCGACCGTCCGCACCTCTCACCGCACCGGGAGTACCTGCACCGGGGGTATGTTAAAGTTTTAACCAAGTAGTTGAGCCTTCAATGAGAAGAGGCATCATGGAGATCGGAATCTTCACGATCGGCGACGTCACCACCGATCCGACCACCGGCACCACCCCGACCGAGCACGAGCGCATCAAGTCCACCCTGCGGATCGCGCAGAAGGCCGAAGAGGTCGGCTTCGACGTGTTCGCCACCGGCGAGCACCACAACCCGCCCTTCGTCGCCCCCGCCGACCCGCCGGTCCTGCTCTCGCACATCGCGGCGACCACCGAGCGCCTGCGCCTGTCGACGGCGACCACTCTCATCACGACGAACGACCCGGTGCGGATCGCGGAGGACTACAGCTACCTCCAGCACCTGTCCGACGGCCGCGTGTCGCTCATGATGGGCCGCGGCAACACCGGCCCGGTCTACCCGTGGTTCGGCAAGGACATCCGCCAGGGCATCCCGCTCGCGATCGAGAACTACAACCTCCTCCACCGCCTGTGGCGGGAGAAGAACATCGACTGGGAAGGCAATCTGCGGACCCCGCTCAACGGGTTCACCGTCACCCCCTTCCCGCTCGACGAGGTGCCCCCGTTCGTGTGGCACGGCTCGATCCGCAGCCCCGAGATCGCCGAGCAGGCCGCCTACTACGGCGACGGCTTCTTCCACAACAACATCTTCTGGCCGGCCTCCCACACCGCGCGGATGGTCAAGCTCTACCGCCAGCGCTACGAGTACTACGGCCACGGCCGCGCCGACCAGGCCTTCGTGGGCCTCGGCGGGCAGGTATTCATGGCGAAGAACTCGCAGGACGCCGTCAAGCAGTTCCGCCCGTACTTCGACAACGCCCCGGTCTACGGCCACGGGCCGAGCCTCGAGGACTTCACCGCGCAGACGCCGCTCACCGTCGGCAGCCCGCAACAGGTCATCGAACGCTACCTGTCGATGCGCGACTGGGCCGGTGACTACCAGCGGCTGATGTTCCTCATCGACCACGCCGGACTGCCCACCGACACCGTGCTCGAGCAGATGGATATCTTCGGTGCCGAGGTGCTGCCCGTCCTCCGCAAGGAGATGGACGTCCTCCGCCCGGCCGATGTGCCCGACGCCCCCACCCACGAGTGGCTCGTCGAGCGCCACCGTGCCGGACTCGACCCGGTGGCCGGGGGCAGCCCGGAGTCCCGCGCCTTCCAGGACCGGGCCGCGCGCGCCGAGCGGGAGTCCGCGGAGAGCGCGTCCACCGGCGCCGCAAGCAGTGCAGGAGGTGCGCGATGACCTACCGCATCATCGCCGTCTCCGGCGGCACCGGCGACCCGTCGAACTCGACCGCGCTCGCCGAGCGCATCCTCGCCGCCGCGCGCG
Source organism: Brevibacterium sp. R8603A2 (assembly GCF_023072605.1). NCBI lineage: Bacteria > Bacillati > Actinomycetota > Actinomycetes > Micrococcales > Brevibacteriaceae > Brevibacterium > Brevibacterium sp. R8603A2. The sequence goes on along the minus strand of NZ_JALLGN010000002.1, from coordinate 220,604 downwards.
AACAGCTGCGGCTCGGCGGCGTGGACGCCGAGGTCGAGGTGATCGAGCTCCGCCCGCTCGCCCACGACCTCGTCGACATGACGCTCACCGGCATCGCGTCCGAGGCACTCGAGACGGCATTCGACCGGATCCGCACCTCGCACGGGCTCGTCGTCGTCACCCCGGTGTACAACGCCGCGCCGCTCGGCCTCGTGTCCCTGTTCTGGCAGCTGTTCCCCGACGCCGGCCTGCGCGGCATCCCCGTCGCGCTCGCCGCCACCGGCGGCACCTCCCGGCACTCGCTCGTCGTCGACCAGCAGCTCCGTCCGCTCATCACCTACCTCAAGGGCCTCGTCACCCCGACCTCGGTGTTCGCCGCGACCGACGACTGGGGTGCGCCGGAGGCGATGACCGGCTTCGGCACGCGCGTGCGCTCCGTGGCCGAGGAGCTCGCCGAGCTCGTCGCCGCCCAGCCGGCGGAGACCCGCAGCGTCTTCGACGACCTCGACCCGGAGGCGGTGACCCCCTTTGACCAGCTCCTCGGTGCCTGAGCCCGGCGCGCCTCCCGGCGCGCCCGCCGGCGGCGCCCCACCCGCCGGTGAGGTCCCCGGGGCGGGGCCGAGCCTGCTCGCGGAGGCCGGGGTACTCGACGCCTGGCGCAGCTACCTCGAGACCTCGCAGCGGCTCATCGGCCACCTCGACACCGAGCTCCGCTCCGCCACCGGGCTCGGGCTCAGCGACTACAACCTCCTGCTCCTTCTCGTCGAAGCGCCCGCCCGCACCCTGCGGATGAGCGTCCTCGCCGAGCGCCTCGTGTTCTCCGCCCCCCGGCTCAACTACCGGATCGGGGTGCTCGAGAAGAAGGGGTGGGTGGTCAAGAGCGCCTGCCCGCAGGACGGCCGTGCGCACCTCATCACCCTGACCGATGCCGGCTGGGACGAGTTCCGGGCCGCCGGCCGGGTGCACCGCGCCCACATCGGCGAGGTGTTCGAGGACGCTCTCGCCCCCGGCGATGCGGCGGTCCTCCTCCGGATCACCCGCGCGATCGCGGACCGGCTGCCCTGAGACCGGGCGCCGGGGCATCTGCCAGAATGAGGGCATGACGACTCTCGACATCCGCACCATCGCCTTTCCCGACGCCGAGCTGCGCGACCGCGTCGACTCCCGGATCCCCAACCACCAGCGCGCCGATCTCAAGCTCGTCGTGTGGTCCGCGGAGGACCAGGAGGCCGGGGTGAGCCGCGAATCGATCGACGCGATCGTCCTGCCCTACATCGACGCCGGACCGACCGTGGAGCTCCTCGACGAGCTCCCGGACCTCAAGCTCATCCAGCTCCAGACCACCGGCTACGACATCGTCGCCGACCGGGTCGGCACCGACGTCGCCATCGCCACGGCCTCCGGGGTGCATGCCGCGGCCACCGCGGAGATGGCGATCGCGCTCACCCTCGGCAGCCTGCGCGGCATCGACGACGCCGCCCGGGACATGGTGTCGCGGACGTGGAACCACCGTCGCCGGCGCTCGCTCGCCGACCGGCGGGTGCTCGTCGTCGGCGTCGGCGGGATCGGCGCGGAGATCTGCCGGCGCCTGGCCCCGTTCGAGGTCGAGATCACCCGGGTCGGCACCCGGGCCCGGACCGACGAGTTCGGGCAGGTGCACGCCACCGAGGAGCTGCCGAAGCTCCTCCCGCACGCCGAGGTCGTCATCCTCATCACGCCGCTGACCGAATCGACCCACCACCTCGTCGACGCGGAGTTCCTCGCCCAGCTGCCCGACAACGCCCTCGTCGTCAACGTCGCGCGCGGGCCGGTCGTCGACACCGCGGCCCTCGTCGAGGAGCTGCGCTCCGGTCGCCTCCACGCCGCCCTCGACGTCGTCGACCCCGAGCCGCTGCCGGAGAACCACCCGCTGTGGGGCACCCCGAACACGCTGCTGACGCCGCACGTCGGCGGGGACACGACGGCATTCGTGCCGCGCATCGAAGTGCTGCTCGCCGAGCAGCTGCGCCACATCCAGGCCGGCGAGACGCCCGCCAATATCATCACCGAATGACCGCCGCTTCCGGGTGACTTCCGTCCCCGGATGACCGCTGCCCCGGGTGGCGGTTACCCGGGGGCAGCGGAACGGCGGCTGAAACGACTCGGGCCGGGCGGCTCAGACCGGGCTCGTGGCGTCGCGCACCTCGCCGACGAGCTCCTCGAGCACGTCCTCGAGCGCGACCACGGCGACCTCGTCCGCGGAGCGCGGCCCGCCGTCGATGAGCGCCATGTGGGAGTTCGTCCGCTGCATGGCCACCATGACGCGGCGCAGCTTGGCGTCGCCGGGCACCGCGCCGAGCTCGCGGATCACCGTGTCCGGGAGTGCTGCGAGACGTTCCTCCGGGCCCAGGACGAGCAGATCCTTCGCGTGCACGTAGCCCACGAGCCCGCCCGATCCGTCGGTGACCGGGAACCGGGAGAACCCGGTCTCGATGCACAGCTGCTCGACCTCGGCGACCGTCGCGGTGCGCGGGATCGTGCGGACGGTGCCCGGTGCCAGGGCGACATCGGCGGCGGTGAGCTCCTCGAACTTCAGCGCGCCGGTGAGGAGTCGGATCTCCTCCTCGCCGAGCAGGCCCTCGCGGCCCGACTCCGCGACGAACTCGAGCACCTCGCCGGAGGAGAAGGACGAGGACACCTCGTCCTTCGGCTCGGCCCGGAGCACGTGCGTGACGACGAGGTTCGCCGCAGTGTTCATGAGCCAGATGAAGGGCCGGAACACGACGACGAACACCCGCAGCACCGGCCCGAGCAGGAGTGCTGCGGCGGCGGGCTTCGCGATCGCCATGTTCTTCGGCACCATCTCGCCGAGCACCATGTGGAGGAAGGTGACGATGAGCAGCGCGATGACGAGGGCGATCGGATGGACGAGCCCCCCGGGCACGCCCCAGGACTCGAGCGGACCCTCGATGAGGTGGGCGATCGCCGGTTCGCCGACCGCGCCGATGAGGAGCGAGCAGGCGGTGATGCCGAGCTGGGTGGCGGCGAGCGAGACCGAGACGTCGGTGATGCCGCGCAGCGTCCACCGGGCGGACTGGCTGCCCTCGGCGGCCTTGGGCTCGATCTGATCGCGGCGCGCGGACACCATGGCGAACTCCGCGCCGACGAAGAACGCGTTGCCGGCGAGCAGGAGGATCAGGACGAGGATCGCGACTCCGTCGCTCATGGGCGGTCTCCTTCTGCTGCGGTGGAGCCGGTGCGGTCTGCCGCACGGTCGGCCGGCTCCTCGGCTCCGGTGCGGTCATCGGATCCGCCGTCGGCGTCATCGCTGTCGTCATCGTCGTCATCGTCGCCCGGCACCGTGAGGCGGTGGACGACGACCTCGTCGACGCGCTGGCCGTCCATCGCCCCCACGGTGAGGGCGATCCTGGCCGGGGTGGGCAGGTCGTCCTCGTCGGTGACCGCGAGATCGGCGCCGTCGACCTCGATCCGGTCCCCGGCCTCGGGCATCTGGTTGAGCCGTTCGGCGATGAGCCCGCCGAGCGTGTCGGACTCCTCGCCCTCGGGCAGCCGCAGGCGCATGATCTCGCCGAGCTCGTCGGGGCGGAGCAGCCCGGACACGGCGAGCCCGCCGTCGGGGAGCCTGCGGTGCTTGTCCTCGCCGGAGTCCTGCTCGTCGTCGATCTCGCCGACGATCTCCTCGAGCAGGTCCTCGAGCGTGACGATGCCGGCCGTGCCGCCGTACTCGTCGGCGACGATCGCGATCTGGAGGCCCGGCTCGCGGAGCTGTGCGAGCAGCGGATCGAGCGTCATCGACTCGACGACGTGGGGCGCCTCGACGGCGATGTCGCGGACCGGGGTGGAGGCCCGCTCCTCGAACGGCACAGCGAGGGCGTGCTTGAAGTGGACGACGCCGACGACCTCGTCGACGGTCTCGCCGATGACGGGGAAGCGCGAGTGCCCGGTGTCGGCGACGAGGTCGAGGAGGTCCTGGGCGGACTCGTCCTCGAGGAAGGTCACCTGCGGCCGGGGCTGCATGACGTCGGCGGCGGTGCGCTGCCCGAACTCGATCGAGCGGGCGGCGAGCTCCGCCGTGGTCCGGTCGAGCGTGCCCTGCCGCCCCGACTGCGACACGACGGCGCGCAGCTCCTGGGCGGTGCGGGCGCTCGCGACCTCCTCCTCGGGAGTGAACCCGAGGAGCCGGAGGACGACGTTGGCCGCGGAGTTGAGCACCCACACGAGCCAGCCGAAGACCGTCATGAAGACCTTCTGCGGGTACACGACGAGCCGCGAGACGAGCGCGGGCTCGGCGATCGCCCAGTTCTTCGGGACGAGCTCTCCGAACACCATCTGCGAGAAGGTCGCGATGATGAAGGCCGCGGTGGTGGCGATCCCGGTCGCGGCGGCCGGCGCCAGCCCGGCCCAGCCGAGGCCCTCGGTGAGGAGGACGCCCAGGGACGGGCCGGTGAGGAACCCGACGACGAGGCTCGTCACCGTGATGCCGAGCTGCGCCCCGGACAGATTGCTCGAGGTATTCGTGAGCGAGTCGGACACCGCCTGCATCGTGCGGTCCCCGTCGGAGGCGGCGCGGCGCACCTCGGTCTTGTTGACCGTGAGATAGGCGAACTCGACCGCCACGAAGAGGGCGTTGGCGAGGATGAGGACGACGACGGCGAGGAGGACCAGCCAGGCGGCCGTCATGTGGGAATCACCATGCGGGAATCCTACCCAGCTCGCCCTGTCGTGAACGAGTCGAGCACCGGCCGACCGGGCCGGGGCGCCGGTGGCCCCGGTCAAGGTGCCGGGAGTCCATCATGTGTCGGGTGGAGACAGAACCGACCCCCGGTCCTAGACTGCGAGCATGAGCACAGAATCGGATGTCAAGCCCGGGATCGATATCAAGCCGCGCTCGCGCGACGTGACCGACGGACTGGAGAAGGCCGCCGCGCGCGGCATGCTCCGCGCCGTCGGCATGGACGACGGCGACTGGGTCAAGCCGCAGATCGGCGTGGCCTCCTCGTGGAACGAGATCACGCCCTGCAACCTCACGCTCGAGAAGCTCGCCGCGTTCGCCAAGGAAGGCGTCCACAACGCCGGCGGCTACCCGCTCGAGTTCGGGACGATCTCCGTGTCCGACGGCATCTCCATGGGGCACGAGGGCATGCACTATTCGCTCGTGTCGCGCGAGATCATCACCGACTCGGTGGAGACCGTGATGAATGCCGAGCGCCTCGACGGCTCCGTGCTGCTCGCCGGCTGCGACAAGTCCATCCCCGGCATGCTCATGGCCGCCGCCCGCCTGGGCCTGTCCAGCGTGTTCCTCTACAACGGCTCGATCATGCCCGGCACCGCGAAGCTCTCCGACGGCACGGAGAAGGAGGTCACCCTCATCGACGCCTTCGAGGCGGTCGGCGCCTGCCGCGCCGGCAAGATGACGGAGGCCGACGTCGACGCGATCGAGCGCGCAGTGTGCCCGGGCGAGGGCGCCTGCGGCGGCATGTACACCGCGAACACCATGGCCTCGGCCGCAGAGGCGATGGGCATGTCCCTGCCCGGCTCCGCCGCCCCGCCGGCGATCCACCGCAACCGCACGCTCTACGCCCGCCGGTCCGGCGAAGCCGTGGTCGAACTCCTCAAGCAGGGCATCACCGCCCGCGACATCATCACCCGCGAGTCGCTGCTCAACGCGATCGCCGTGGTGATGGCGTTCGGCGGGTCGACGAACGCCGTCCTCCACCTCATGGCGATCGCCCACGAGGCCGAAGTCGAGCTCACCCTCGACGACTTCAACCGGGTCGGCGACCGGGTCCCGCACCTCGGCAATGTCAAGCCCTTCGGCGACTACGTCATGAATGACGTGTTCAAGATCGGCGGCGTGCCGGTGGTCATGAAGGCGCTCCTCGACGCCGGGCTGCTCAACGGCGACTGCCTCACCGTGACGGGGAAGACCGTCGCGGAGAACCTCGAGAAGATCAATCCGCCGGACCCCGACGGCAAGATCCTGCGCGCGCTCGACAACCCGATCCACGCCACCGGCGGGCTCACCGTGCTCCACGGCTCGCTCGCCCCGGAGGGCGCGGTCGTCAAGTCCGCCGGCTTCGACGCCGACGTGTTCGAGGGCACCGCGCGGGTGTTCGACCAGGAGCAGCCGGCGATGGATGCCGTGCTCGGCGGCGAGCTCAAGCCCGGCGACGTCGTCGTCATCCGCTACGAGGGTCCCAAGGGCGGACCGGGCATGCGCGAGATGCTCGCGATCACCGGTGCGATCAAGGGCGCCGGGATCGGCAAGGACGTGCTCCTCATCACCGACGGCCGGTTCTCCGGCGGCTCGACCGGCCTGTGCATCGGCCACGTCGCGCCCGAGGCCGTCGACGGCGGGCCGATCGCGCTCGTCGAGGACGGCGACCGGATCCGCGTGGACATCGCCGGTCGCTCGATCGACCTCGACGTCCCCGCCGAGGTGCTCGAGGAGCGCCGGAGGAACTGGACCGTGCCGGAGAACCACCGCCTGCACGGCACCCTGGGCAAGTACGCCAAGCTCGTCGGCTCGGCGTCGACCGGTGCGGTGACGACGGACTGAGGCGCGGACCGAGGAGACACGGACCGAGGCGCCGGCCGAGCCGCGCGCTGACGGTGCAGCGACGATGACGGTGACCCATGTGCGCGGGGAGTCCCGCGCCCTCGATGCGCAGGTGCACCGGTGGCAGGCGCCACCGGTGCACCTGCGCGTGTTCACCGAGGCGATCCCCACCTGGACCGCGCTCACCCCGCCGGGCACGTCGATCGAGATCCGCCTGCGGGTGGGCCGCAGTGCCGAGGCGGAGCCCTCGGGCGGCTCGCGCTGGTCGGACTGGGCGGTGCTCGCGCGCTGGTCGACCGATCCCGGGTTCTGCTCGACCACCGTGCCCGGGCAGGCCCTGCACGGCATCCGGGTCGATGCCGACACCGCTGTCGTCGACACCGCGGTGCTCGGCGGTGCGGCGGACCTCGTCGAGGTCGAGGCGCTCCTCCACGCAGCACCGTCGGGAGCGGTCCCCGTGCTCGAGCGCGTCTCCGTGCTCACCCGCGGCCCGGCGCCCCGGCGCCCCGAACTCGCGCAATCGGTGCCGCGCGGCGCGGACATCGAACTGCTCCTGCCGCCGGTCTCGCAGCGGCAGCAGGGGGAGCTGCCCGGCTACGGCGCCGGCGACGTGTGGTGCTCGCCGACCTCGCTCACCATGCTGCTGGACTTCCTCGACCGGGCGGACCGACGGTCGGGGCCGGCGGACCCGGGAGCGGACGATGCGGCCGCTGCTGCTCCTGCGACCTCAGCGTCGGGTCCGGAGGACGAGGGCGGCTCGCCCGCGGTCCGCACCACCCTGCGCGGGGTGTGGGACCACGCCTACGACGGGGCGGGCAACTGGGCCTTCAACACCGCATGGGCCGCCGCCCGGGGCTACGACGCCTTCCTCGATACCCTGCCGGATCTGCGCGCCGGCGAGGAGCTCCTCGCCGCCGGCGAACCCTTCATCGCCTCGGTGACCTTCGACGCCGCCGAGCTGCCGGAGGCCGGCTACGAGACCGGCGGCCATCTGCTCGTCGTCTCCGGGGTCACCGCGGGCGGCGACGTGCGCGTGCACGACCCCGCGGCTCCGACCGCCGCCGCAGTGCGGCGCATCTATCCGCGCGCCGCCTTCGAGCGCGCCTGGCTGTCCCGCGAGGGCAGCGGGGGCCTGGTCTACCGGGTCCGCCGGCGGCGCTGACGAGGTGGGACGGCGGAGGCTCAGTCCTCGTCCTCAGCGGCCTGCTCGCGCTTCCTGATCGAGCGGCTCGTGAGCTTGAACGCCACGATCACCGCGGCGATGCCGCCCGCACCGCCGACGAGGGCGCCGGCCACAGTCGCGAAGCCGTTGTCCGAGGGTCCGGGGAACCCGAGGTCGACGGGGACGAGCGGTGCCCCGGTGAGCACGTGGAACAGCATGGCCGCGACCCAGAGGACGGAGAGCACCGCCATCGAGGAGTAGGTCACCCTCCTGCGACGCCCGGTCGTCCGCTCGGTCATCGCGGGGAGGTCGACATCGTTGCGCGCGCAGTACCAGATCGCACCCCAGCCGGTCAGGCCGGCGGCGAGGACGACGAGGACCGACCACAGGCCCACGCCGATGACGGCGAGGAGGATCGCGACGGCGAACGCGGCATACGTCGCGACGACGGAGGAGAAGGTGTAGGCGCGGAGGATGACGTCGCGCTCGCGCTCGTCGCCCATCGAGGGGTCTCTCACGCCGCTGATGGAATCGGCGATCTCGGTGAAGCGGGACTGCGGGCGGGAGGTGCTCATGAGTGGTCCTTCCGGTCGAGTGGGAACAGCTCCTCGACAGTCGTGTCGAGGGCGCGGGCGATCCGCAGGGCGAGGTAGACGCTGGGCGAGTAGTCGCCGCGCTCGATCGCGATGATCGTCTGGCGGGACACCTCGACGAGTCCGGCGAGCTGCGCCTGGGTGAGCCCGGCGCGCTTCCGGCGGTCCTTGAGGGTGACCTCGCCGACGTCGAGTTCGGGCATCGGTCCTCCTTCCGGGGCGGTGCCATCGGTATGTGAAGTTCTCTTGACACTATGAGTCAAATATCCTTGACATCTCGTGTCAAGCATCTTTGACATCTTCTGTGTCGGCCCCGGCAGGTGGTCAGAGATCCACGGAATATCCGGCGGAATCATGGATCCCCGACCACCTGAGGCCCTCCTGCCGAACTTCAGGCGGCAGGGCCGGGGGCGTGAGCGGGTAGCGTTCTCCTCGGAAGCGCGATCGGCGGGCGTCGCACGCCGACAGGCGTTCGGTCGAGAGGAACCGAAGCGATCGACCGATGGGCGTCCGACCGAGAGGCGCAGAGTCGAAAGGCAGTCATGAGCTCCGAAGAGATCACCATCCCGACCTCCCGCGGCACCCGCCTGCACGGATTCCTCGACCTGCCCGACGGCGCGCCCCTGGCCTATGCGGTGTTCGCCCACTGCTTCACCTGCTCGGCGAAGTCCCCGGCGGCCTCGCGGGTGTCCCGGGCGCTCACGGACGAGGGGTTCGCCGTCCTCCGCTTCGACTTCGCAGGCCTCGGCGGTTCGGAGGGGGACTTCGCGGAGTCGACCTTCTCCTCCGATCGCGCGGATCTGCTCGAGGTCATCGCCTGGCTCGGCGCGCACCACGCCGCACCGCGGCTGCTCATCGGGCACTCGCTCGGCGGGGCCGCGGTGCTGTCCGTCGCCGCCGAGGTCGAGGGCCTCGATGCGGTCGCGACGATTGCCGCTCCCTTCGACCCCGGCCACGTCACCGGGCTGTTCGCCTCCGAGATCGAGACCATCCGGCAGGAGGGCTCGGCGGAGGTGATGATCGGCGGGCGCCCGGTCGTCATCGGCGAGGCGCTCGTCGACGACATCTGCGGCGTCGAGCAGACCCGGCGCATCGAGGCGCTGCGCACCCCGCTGCTCATCCTGCACTCGCCGACGGACGAGATCGTCGACGTCCACAACGCGCAGGCGATCTACCGCACCGCGCACCAGCCCAAGAGCTTCATCGCCCTCGACGGTGCGGACCACCTGCTCACCGGGCCCGGGCAGGGAACCTACACGGCCGGGGTCATCGCCGCATGGGCCGCACGGTACATCGATGCCCCCGAGGACGCCGAGGCGCCCCACGCCGACCTGCCGCCGGGGAGGGTGCGCGTCCACCCCGACGGCCGGACCGACTTCGGCACCGTGCTCGCGACCGCCTCCCACACCTGGCTCGCCGACGAGCCGGGCTCGGTGGACGGCGGCCGCGACGCCGGCCCCAACCCCTTCGACCTGCTGCTCTCCGCGCTCGGCGCATGCACCTCGATGACCATGGGGATGTACGCCCGACGCAAGGGCTACACAATCGGCGACACCCGCACCGACCTCACCTTCCGGCAGGTCAAGCGCGACGGCGACCTCGTCACCCGGATCGAGCGGAGCATCGTCTTCGACGCCGCGCTGAGCGCCGATCAGCGCAGCGCGCTGCTGCGGATCGCGGACCGCTGCCCCGTCCACCGGGCGCTCGAGGGGCGCTTCGAGATCTCCACCACGGAGGCCTGAGCGGCGAACAGAACCGGCAAGGGCGGCAGGGGCGGACTCCGGGATCGGGTCCAGGCCTCCCACTCAGGCCAGGGAGTCGCGCCAGGCGCGGTGGAGGGCGGCGAACCGCCCGGTGCCCGCGATGAGCGCGGCGGGCTCGCCGTCCTCGATGATCCGGCCCGCCTCCATGACGAGCACCCGGTCGGCGATCTCCACGGTGGACAGGCGGTGGGCGATGATGATCGCGGTGCGGCCGGCGAGCACGGTCTCGAGCGCGGACTGCACGAGCCGTTCGGAGGGGATGTCGAGGTGCGCCGTCGCCTCGTCGAGCACGATGACGTCGGGATCGGCGAGGAACGCCCGGGCGAAGGACACGAGCTGGCGCTGCCCGGAGCTCAGCCGGCCCCCGCGGGAGCGGACGTCGGTGGCGTAGCCGGCGGGCAGGCGGGCGACGTAGGCATCGAGGCCCACGGCCCGACCCGCCGCCTCGACCTCGGCGTCGGTGGCCTCCGGGCGGCCGATCCGGATGTTGTCCGCGATCGTGCCGCTGAGCAGGAACGACTCCTGGGTCACCATGACGATGGACCGGCGCAGCGCGGCGTCGGCGAGATCGCGCAGATCGACGCCGTCGACGGCCACGGTGCCGGCGGACGGATCGTAGAAGCGGGTGACGAGCTTGACGAGCGTGGACTTCCCGGCGCCGGTCGCCCCGACGAGCGCGACGGTCTGGCCGGCCGGGATCCTCAGGTCGAAGGTCGGGAGGATGTCCGGGCCCTCGCCGTAGGAGAACCGGACGGCGGAGAACGCGAGCTCCCGCCCTGCCGCGTCCGCGCTCCGGCGCGCGGGCAGGGCGACGGGGTGGTCCGGCTCCTCGACCGTGGGCTCGGTGTCGAGGACCGCCGCGATCTTCTCCAGGGCGGCCGATGCCGACTGGTAGAGGTTGAAGGTCTGCACGAGCTCGTCGAGCGGGCCGTAGAACCGGCGCAGGTAGAGGACGAACGCGGCGAGCACACCGATCTGCGTCCAGTCCTCGATGACGAACCACGCGCCGACGGCCATCACCGCGGCCTGCGTGACGTTGCCGATGAGCCGGGTCGAGCCGGCGAACCACGCGACCCCGCGCAGCGCCCGGACGTTGGCGTCGCGGTACTGCTCGTCCTCGCTCTCGAGCCGCTGCCGGCCGTGCGGCTGGCGGCGGAAGGCCTGCACCGCGCGGATCCCGCCCATCGTCTCGACGAAGTGGACGATGACCTTCGCGATCGAGGTGCGGGTCCGGCGGAAGGCCGCCCGCTGGGTGCGCTGGGCGGCGCGGGTGGTGAACACGAGCGGGATGAACCCGGCGAACACGACGAGCGCGAGCCGCCAGTCGAGGACGACGAGGATGACGGCGATGCACGTCATCTGCCCGAGCGCGGACAGCGCATCCATGAGGGAGTAGCCGAGGAACTGCTGCACCGACTCCATGTCCGAGGTCTGCCGGGACACGAGCCGGCCCGAGGTCGACTTCTCGTGGTAGCCGAGGTCGAGGCGCTGGGTGTGGACGAACAGGCGGGTGCGCAGGTCGAACATGATCTTCTGCGCGAGCACGCCGACGAGCCGGTTCGCCAGCCACATCCCGAGACCGCCGAGCAGGGTGACGCCGACGAATCCGCCGATCGCCCAGCCGAGCGCGGTGACGTCGCCGTCCGCGGCGCGGGGGAGACCCTCGTCGAGCGCGAGCGCGACGAACACCGGATCGAGGACCGAGGCGAGGATCGTCAGGGCGACGACGACCGCGAAGGCGATGATCCCGCCGCGGTAGGGGCGGGCGAGCGAGCCGAGGAGGCGCCGGGCGCGGCGCGCGATGTCCGGCGGCAGCTCCTCGGCCTCGGTGTCCTCGTCGGCGCGGATCGCGGGGGTCACCGGCGCACCTCCTCGGGGGCGGAGGCGCCCATAAGGTCGCGGTAGGTGCGGCTCGTGCGGAGCAGCTCCTCGTGCGTGCCGGTGGCGACGATCCGGCCGTCGTCGAGCACCGCGACCCGGTCGGCGAGCGCGGTCGTCGAGGGCCGGTGGGCGATGATCAGGGTCGTCGAGGCGTGGAGGACCTCGCGCAGGGCGCGCTGCACCCGCTCCTCGGTGTCGACGTCGACGGCGGACAGCGGATCGTCGAGGACGAGCAGCCGGGGGCGGCCGATCACCGCGCGGGCGAGCGCGAGGCGCTGGCGCTGCCCGCCGGACAGCGACAGCCCCTGCTCGCCGACCTCGGTGTCGAGGCCCGCGGGCAGGGCGCGCACGAAATCGGCGGCCCGCGCGATCTCCAGGGCCTCCCACACCTCGGCCTCGCCTGCGCCCGGCGAGCCCATGCGGACGTTGTCGGCCACGGTGGCGGAGAACAGGATGGGCTCCTCGAAGCTCACCGAGACGAGCCGGCGGAGCTCGTTGAGGGGGAGCTCGCGGATGTCGGTGCCGTCGATCCGGATCGCCCCCGAGCTCACGTCGTAGAGGCGCGGGACGAGCGAGGCGAGCGCCGTCTTGCCGCTGCCGGTGGCACCGACGAGCGCCAGCGTCTCACCGGGGGCCACCCGCAGGCTCACCCCGCGCAGGGTGAGGAGGTCCGTGTCGGGGAAGCCGAAGGCGACGTCGTCGAACTCGAGGACGCCGGTGAATGCGCGGGACGGGGGAGCGTCATCGATGCCGCCGTCGGCGTCGGTGATGTCGAAGGCGGTGTCCATGACCTCCCAGTAGCGGGCGGCGGCGGTGACGGACATGATCGCGTCGGACAGCAGGAAGCCGAGCATCTCCACCGGGATGCGGAGCACCATGACCAGGGTGACGCCGGCGACGACGGTGCCCACCGTGGTCCAGCCGGCGAGCACGCCCCAGGAGCCCACCGCGATGACCGCGGCCATCGCGAGGCGCGGCAGGGTCATCGTGCCCGCCCACATCCACGAGTCGAGGTAGGCCTTCCGCACCTCGATGGCGCGGAGGTGGGCGGAGATCGCCTCGAACCGCTCGGTCATCCAGGGTGCACGGCCGAACGCCTTGATCACCCGGATGCCCTGGACGGACTCCTCGACCTGGGTGGAGATCACGCCCATGGTGTCCTGGGAGGCGCGGGACTCCCGCTGGTAGCGGGCGTTGAAGACGATCACGCCGGCGAGCATGGGGATCGCCATGAGCACCGCGATGAGCCCGAACGCCGGCTCCATCACCGTGAGGACGATGATGCCGGTGACGATGACGAACGGGGTGGAGACGATGAACGGGGCGCCGAACGCGAAGAACCGGCGCAGCTGGGTCATGTCGTTGATCGCGCGCGACAGCAGCTGCCCGGACTCCCAGGAGCCGTGCACGCCGATCGACAGGTACTGGAGGCGGTCGTAGATCCGGGCCCGCCAGGTGATCTCCCACTGCGAGACGACCTTCGCCGCGATCATCCGCCGTCCCCACAGGGCCACTGCCTCGACGACGCCGATGCCGAGCACCGCCGCGATCGGCAGCCACAGGGCGGACAGGTCCTGCTCCGCGATCGGCCCGTCGACGATCCGCCCCATGAGCGCGGGCACGAGCAGCGAGATCGCGTTCGCCGCGAAGGTCAGCGCGATGATCGTGAGGTAGACATGGAGCTTGCGCCGGATGTCGGGCCAGAAGCGGAGGAGGGAGCGCACGGCAGTCAAGCCTACTCCGCGGGCCCGCCGCTGTCGCCGGGCGGCGGCCGGGTGCGCGGCCTGCGGCGGCGGTGACCGGAGCGGCGCCGAGCGCGGACACGGAATCCACGATGCGAGACGGAGTGGCCGCCATTTGACATGCACCACCGGGGCGCGGGTAAGCTCAGTCACATGCAGAACCTTGTCGTCGTCATTACGCAGCGCGCGGTGAACCCGTAGAGCTGTCGCTTCGACGACGTCCCGCGCGCCCCTCCCGGAAACCGGACAGGGGCGTTTCTCATGCGGGGACCAGTTCAGTACACGATGAAGGAGTCAAGTTGGCAGCCTCAGCATCGTCCGGCGGACCGGGAGGGCCCGTGAAGCCGGGCCCCGCCCCGGCGTCCCGCCGGACAGCCAAGCCGACCGGTCCCGCCTCCGCGGGCGCCCCCGTCCCCACTGCCGCGCCCCCGGCGCACCGCCAGGACCGCTCGACCGCGGAGGTCCTCAGCGGCGCGCAGGCCGTCATCCGCAGCCTCGAGCTGCTCGGCATCGACACCGTCTTCGGGCTCCCCGGCGGCACCATCCTGCCGACCTACGACCCGCTCCTCGACTCCGAGAAGATCACGCACATCCTCGTCCGCCACGAGCAGGGCGCCGGCCACGCCGCTGAGGGCTATGCCGCGGCGACCGGGAAGCTCGGCGTGTGCTTGGCGACCTCCGGCCCGGGCGCGACGAACCTCGTCACCGCGATCGCCGACGCCCACATGGATTCGGTGCCGCTGCTCGCGATCACCGGTCAGCAGTCCTCGAAGCTGCTCGGCACGGATGCCTTCCAGGAGGCCGACATCGTCGGCATGACGATGCCGATCACCAAGCACAGCTTCCTCGTCACCCGCGCCGAGGACATCCCGCAGGCGCTGCTGAGCGCCCACCGGATCGCCACCACCGGACGGCCCGGCCCGGTGCTCGTCGACATCACCAAGGACGCGCAGCAGGCCGAGGCGCCCTTCGTCTGGCCCGAGGAGCCCTACCTGCCCGGCTACCGCCCGGTGCTCAAACCGCATGCCAAGCAGATCCGCGAGGCCGCCGCGCTCATCGCGCAGGCCCGCCGGCCCGTGCTCTACATCGGCGGCGGCGTCATCCGCTCCGGCGCGGAGGAGGAGCTGCTCGCGCTCGCCGAGGCGACGCACATCCCGGTCGCCACCACCCTCATGGCCCGCGGCGCGTTCCCCGACTCGCACCCGCAGCACCTCGGGATGCCCGGCATGCACGGCACCGTGCCGGCGGTCGCGTCCTTCCAGAAGGCCGACCTCCTCATCGCGGTGGGGGCCCGGTTCGACGACCGCGTGACCGGCGACCTCGACTCCTTCGCCCCGCGGGCGAAGGTCATCCACGCCGACATCGACCCGGCGGAGATCGGGAAGAACCGGACCGCGGACGTGCCGATCGTCGGGGACGCCGCCGAGGTCATGGCCGAGCTCCTCACCGAGCTCCGGACGCGGCACGAGGCCGTGCTCGCCGACGAGCGCACCGCCTGGTGGCGGATGCTCGACGAGTGGAAGGAGACCTTCCCGCTCGGCTACGAGGAGAACGAGGACGGGCTGTGCGACCCGCAGTACGTCATCTCCCGGATCTCCGCCCTGACCGGGCCGGAGGGCGTGTACGCCGCCGGTGTGGGGCAGCACCAGATGTGGGCCGCGCAGTTCGTGAAGTACGAGCGCCCGCGGTCCTGGCTCAACTCCGGCGGGCTCGGCACCATGGGCTACTCGGTGCCGGCGGCGATGGGCGCGAAGGTCGGCGAACCCGACCGCGTCGTGTGGGCCATCGACGGTGACGGCTGCTTCCAGATGACCAATCAGGAGCTCGCCACCTGCGTGATCAACCGGATCCCGATCAAGGTCGCCATCATCAACAACTCCTCCCTGGGCATGGTGCGCCAGTGGCAGACGCTGTTCTACGACGGCCGCTACTCGCACTCCGATCTCAACACCGGGCACAACTCGGTGCGGGTGCCCGACTTCGTCAAGCTCGCCGAGGCCTACGGCTGCGAGGGCATCCGCGTCGAGCGCAACGAGGACGTCGATGCCGCCGTGCAGCGCGCCCTCGAGATCGACGACCGGCCCGTCGTCATCGACTTCACCGTGCCGGCCGACGCCATGGTGTGGCCGATGGTCGCCGCCGGTGTGAGCAACGACGAGATCCAGTACGCACGCGACATCCGCCCGGACTTCGGCGGAGAGGAATTGGAGGAGGGCGTCTGATGAGTCGTCACACACTGTCCGTCCTGGTCGAGAACAAGCCCGGCGTGCTCGCCCGCCTCACCGGACTCATCGCGCGCCGCGGCTTCAACATCCACTCGCTCGCGGTGGGCACCACGGAGATCGAGGCGTTCTCGCGGATCACCGTGGTCGTCGACGTCGCCGACGTGCCGCTCGAGCAGGTGACCAAGCAGCTCAACAAGCTCGTCAACGTCATCAAGATCGTCGAGCTCGAACCCGAGGTGTCCGTGCGGCGCGCGCACATGATCTTCAAGGTGCGCGCCGACGCCGCGACCCGGGCGCAGATCGCGGCCGCGGTGGAGATGTTCCGCGGCCACATCATCGACGTCGCCCCCGACGCGGTGTCGATCGAGGCGACCGGCGAGCAGTCGAAGCTCGACGCGCTGCGCCTCGTGCTCGAGCCGTTCGGGATCAAGGAGATCGTGCAGTCGGGCACGGTCGCGATCGCCCGCGGTCCGAAGTCCATCACCGACAAGGCGCCCCGCGCCGGCTGAGCCGCTCCCGGAGCAGGACACGATGCGGACACCGCTGTCGGCGTCCCGCATTCCCTATCTAGTATCGAGACAACCCCAATGAAGGAGAACCCCATGGCAGAGCGCTACTACGACGATGCCGCCGACCTGTCGATCATCCAGGGCAAGAAGGTCGCCGTCATCGGCTTCGGCAGCCAGGGCCACGCCCACGCCCTGAGCCTGCGCGATTCCGGAGTCGACGTCCGGATCGGCCTGGCCGAGGGCTCGAAGAGCCGCGACAAGGCCGAGGCCCAGGGCCTGCAGGTCGGCACCCCCGCAGAGGTCGCCGAGTGGGCCGACCTCATCGTCATCCTCGCCCCCGACCAGGTGCAGGCGGAGATCTACAACGAGCAGATCAAGCAGCACCTCGGCGAGGGCGACACCCTGCTGTTCGCCCACGGCTTCAACATCCGCTTCGACTACATCCAGGCTCCCGAGGGCGTCGACGTCATCATGGTCGCCCCCAAGGGCCCCGGCCACGTCGTGCGCCGCGAGTACGTCGACGGCCGCGGCGTGCCGGTGCTCGTCGCCGTGGAGAAGGACGCCTCGGGCAAGGCCTGGGACACCGTGCTGTCCTACGCGAAGGCGATCGGCGGCCTGCGCGCCGGCGGGATCAGGACGACCTTCACCGAGGAGACGGAGACCGACCTGTTCGGCGAGCAGACCGTGCTCTGCGGCGGCGTGTCCCACCTCGTGCAGTACGGCTTCGAGACGCTGACCGAGGCCGGCTACCAGCCGGAGATCGCGTACTTCGAGGTGCTCCACGAGCTCAAGCTCATCGTCGACCTCATGGTCGAGGGCGGCATCGCCAAGCAGCGCTGGTCGATCTCCGACACCGCGGAGTACGGCGACTACGTCTCCGGCCCGCGCGTCATCGGCCCGGAGGTCAAGGAGCACATGAAGGAGGTGCTCGCCGACATCCAGAACGGGAAGTTCGCGCAGCGCTTCATGGACGACCAGAAGGCCGGCGGCACCGAGTTCAAGGAGCTCCGCGCCAAGGAGGAGACGCACCCCATCGAGGCCACCGGCCGCGAGCTGCGTCAGATGTTCTCCTGGCTCAAGGACACCGACGACGACTACACCGAGGGCACTGCCGCACGGTGACCCCGTGCGCCTGAGCTGAGCCATCGCCTCCGCGGACGCGGGCAAACCGCCGAGGGGCGGGCACCGGGATCCCGGTGCCCGCCCCTCGGCGCGTGCGAGGACACGTGTGACAACACCGGCACAGCGACTGCGTCATGGGCACAGCGACTGCGTGATCGGCACAGGGGCGGGCGCCGAGGAGCCCGCATCGCGATCTACGATCGTGGACATGGCCCATCCTCCGCACCCGCACCCGCAGCGCCTCCTCCGCCCGCTCGATGCGACGCCCGACGGTGCACGCTTCGCCGTCCCCGCCCGGATCTTCCCGTGGACGGGCTTCGGCTTCGGTCTCCTCGCGGTCGGTGCTGTGCCGGCGCTCGTCTTCTTGGCCTGGGCGCTCATGCTCGCCGGCGCCGGCAGTCGTGCGGAGGCGGAGTCGACGGCCTGGGCGGCCACCGGGCTGAGCGGGATCCTGCTCCTCTGGCTCGGTGTGCACCTCGGGCGCCTCGGCGCGCTGCGGCACCGGTTGGGGACACTCGATCAGGGGGTCGCCGTGCCCCCGCCCCAGGTCGTCGCGGAGTGCATCCGCCGCGACCGGGAGCTCCACGCCCGGGACGACCGGCTCCCGCCCATCCGCTTCCTCAGCCGGATCCAGATGATCGGCACCGTCATCGGCTCATGGATCCTCGACATCTGGGCCGCACTCACGCCCCCGTTCTCCGGCGGCGGGACAGGGGTGTCGCGCGAGGACATCGATGCCGGTCCCCGGCGCGCCTTCACCACCACGATGCAGCTCGCGAGCTTCTGGTCCGTGATCGGGATCGGACTGATGATCATCGCGGCTGCGGCGGAGAGCGGCCTGGCCGCGGTGCCTGGCGCCCAGTGGTGCGCGCTCGCCGGCTGGATCCTGCTGTTCGCCGCGCTGTGGGTCAAGGCCGGTCTCATGCGCGGACTCGACCGGGGCCTGGCCAACCGCCTCGGGCGGATCAGCCGGCTCGGCGCGCGGCCCGAGGATGCCGAGCGCTGGATGCACGGGCCCGGCGGCGGGCAGCAGGTGCATTACCGCCGCGTGTGAACCGCATCACCCCTGACCTGCTATCGGATAGTGTGGACCCCGTGACTGAGTATCGATTCGAGACATTCTCCCCAGCCCTGACCGACGGCGCCCCCGACCGGCGGACCGATCACTACATGCAGGCGGTGATCGCCGGATTCCACGGGAAGCGCCCCACGGACGAGCGTCTCGTCCACCGGGTCGAGAACGCGATCACCGACGGGCGGAAGCTCACCGCCGTCTACGCCGACCGGGCACCATCCCACGCGCTGAGCGCGGAGATCCCGGTCGCGACCTTCGCCCACTTCGAGAAGCGGATGAACGTCGGCGGCGGTCGTCTCGTGCCTGCGCACCTCATCACGTGGATCACCGTGCGCCCCACCCACCGGCGGCGCGGCCTGCTCCGCTCGCTCATGACCTCCGACCTCACGCAGGCGAAGGCCGACGGCTACCCGTTCGCCGCCCTCACCGCGACCGAGGGCGGAATCTACACCCGGTTCGGGTTCGGCACCGCGACCTGGTTCACCGAGGTCGAGGTCGACACCTCGCCCGGCTTCGCACTCGCCTCCGAGGCCGACCGCCGGGTGGAGATGTGCCCGGCGTCCGCGCTCGAGGAGCTCGCCCCGGCGATCTACGCCCGTTTCCTCCAGGCCTCGCCCGGCGCGATGGAGCGCCAGCAGCTCTACACCGACGTCGCGGCCGGTTCCGTGGACCCCCGCACCGACGACGAGGACCGCTCCGTGCGCGCTGCGCTCCACTACGACGAGTCCGGCGAGCCCGACGGCTACGTGAGCTACCGGTTCCACGGCGAGACGTACTACACCGGCACCGTCGAGCTGCTCGACTTCGTCGCGGTCTCCGACGCCGCCTACTCCGCGCTGTGGGCGTTCCTCGGCGCTGTCGACCTCGTGAACACCGTGAAGTTCGGATACGCCGCCCAGAACTCCCCGCTGCCGTGGCTGCTGACCGACCCGCGCCGGGCCAAGACCGTCGGCCAGCACGACGGCGTGTGGCTGCGCATGCTCGACGTCGTCGCCGCGCTCGAGGCCCGCCCGTGGGAGGTCCCCGGCGAGCTCGTCATCAAGGTGATCGACCCCATGCACCTGGCCGAGGGCACCTACCGGGTCACCGCCGACGGCACCGATGCCGAGGTCGAGCGCGTGAGCGCCTCGGTCCCCGTCGACCTCGAGCTCGGGGTGTCCGAGCTCGGCTCGATCTACCTCGGCGGCGCGGACCCGGTGATCCTCGCCCGCGCGGGGCGGATCGTCCAGCACACCGAGGGTGCGGCCCTGCGCGCGCGTTCGATGTTCGCCCTCGAGCGCGCCCCGTACTCGCCCAACGACTTCTGAGGAGCGGGGTGCACAGGTCCATGGACGACGGCGGGAGACGCGAACTGCGGCGGCCTCTCCTCGCCATGGCGGTCATCCAATCCGTCAGCTCGATCGGAGCGTTGATCGTCGTCCTGCTCTTCTTCCCGGCTGAACCGGGTTGGCCCGGGGTCGTGCGCTGGGCCTTCGTGGTGGCCTTCGTCATGTTCCTGCTCCACGCCCTGATCTTCCTGCTGCCGAAGGCGCTGCGCGAGCGGCCGCGGGAACCGCGTCCGGGAGACCGGTCCGGGTGACCGGCCCGGTCCCGGCCGCTGCGTCGACGGCGGGCCCGCTGTTCACGATGTGACCCCCTTGTGAAAGGCTTCACAAGGGGTCGATACGATGGTGTCGATCCCGTCATCGGGCGGATGCCCAGCAGCCGCCGCCCCGTGCCGTGTGCCCGTGCCACGGCCCGACATCCACCGTCGCCGCACCCGTGCGCGCATCCGTAGGAGGAACCCGTGAGCAAGCCCGCGGTGCTCATCGCCGAGAACCTGTCGCCCGCCACCATCGAGGCGCTCGGCCCCGACTTCGAGATCCGGAGGTGCAACGGCGCAGACCGTGCGGAGCTGCTCTCCGCGATCGCCGACGTCGACGCGATCCTCATCCGCTCGGCCACGCAGGTCGACGCGGAGGCCATCGCCGCGGCGCAGGACCTCAAGGTCGTCGCCCGCGCCGGCGTCGGCCTCGACAACGTCGACGTGCCGGCGGCGACGAAGGCCGGCGTCATGGTCGTCAACGCGCCGACCTCGAACATCATCTCCGCCGCCGAGCTCACGATGACCCACCTGCTCGCCGCCGCGCGGTACTTCGGCGCCGGCAACTCCTCGCTCAAGGCCGGGGAGTGGAACCGCTCGAAGCTCACCGGTGTCGAGCTCTACGAGAAGACGCTCGGCATCGTCGGCCTCGGTCGGATCGGCGGGCTCGTCGCCGAGCGCGCCAAGTCCTTCGGGATGAAGATCGTCGGCTACGACCCCTACATCTCCCAGTCGCGCGCCGCGCAGATGGGCGTCGAGGTCATGAGCCTCGACGAGCTCCTCGCGGCATCCGACTTCATCACCGTCCACATGCCCAAGACCCCGGAGACCGTCGGGATGATCGGCCGCGAGGCGTTCGCCAAGGTCAAGCCGGGCGTGCGGATCGTCAACGTCGCCCGCGGCGGGATCATCGACGAGGAGGCGCTCGCCGCCGCCGTCGACGCCGGCCAGGTCGGCGGCGCCGGGATCGACGTGTGGAGCCAGGAGCCGCCGGAGCACTCGCGGCTCATGGAGCAGGACGCCGTCAACGTCACCCCGCACCTCGGCGCGTCGACCGACGAGGCCCAGGAGAAGGCCGGCGTCGCCGTCGCGAGGTCCGTGCGCCTGGCGCTGTCCGGGGAGCTCGTGCCCGATGCCGTCAACGTCACCGGCGGTGCGATCCACGCCGACGTGCGCCCGGGCATCCCGCTGGCGGAGAAGCTCGGCCGCGTCGTCGCCGCCCTCGCCGAGGAGCCGATCAGCCACTTCCGGTTCGACGTGCGCGGCGAGATCGCCGACAAGGACGTCTCCGTGCTCCAGCTGTCCGCGCTCAAGGGCCTGTTCCGCGACTACGTGTCCCGGCCGGTGTCCTACGTCAACGCCCCGCTGCTCGCGGAGGAGCGCGGGATGACGCTCGAGCTCACCACCGACCCCTACGTCGAGTCCTTCCGCAACGTCACGACGATCGTCGCGACGACCGCCTCGGGGCGTCAGGTGTCGGTCTCCGGCACCGTCACGGGCCCGAAGCTCGTGCAGAAGCTCACCGGGGTCGACGGCTACGAGCTCGAGATCGCGCTCACCGACCACCTGTTGATCTTCAAGTACGAGGACCGCCCCGGTGTCATCGGGCAGCTCGGGCAGGCGCTCGGCCGCAACGAGGTCAACATCGCCGGCATGCAGGTGTCCCCGGCCGGGGACGGCGGCGAGGCGCTGTCCGTCATGTCCGTCGACTCCGCCGTGACCCCCGAGGTCGTGTCCGCCCTCGCCGGTGCCGTCGGCGCCTCGCAGTTCACCGCGGTGACGCTGACGGAGGACTGAGACCCGTCACCCGGGCAGCCGTCCCGGCCTCGACGGCCGGGGCGCGCCTCAGGCGTTCCAGAGGCCGTAGGAGTCGGCGAGGCGGGCGATCTTCTTCGCACGCGCCAGACGCGGCAGATACGAGCCGTCGGTGATCTTCTCGCCGCCCGCGGCCCGGTCGAGCATCTCCCGCGCCCATCGGCGGTCGTCCTCGCTGGGGGAGAGCTCGGTGTTGAGGATGCCGATCTGCTCGAGGTCGAGCACAAGCTTGCCGGCCATGCCCATCTTCATGGTCCAGCCGCAGTCCTCGACCACCCGGTCGGCAGGTGCACCGGCCGCCGAGGGGCCGTCGATGGCACCCGGCAGCCCGCCCACCCGGGTGGCGACGACGAGCCGCGAGCGGGCGTAGGCCAGCGCCACCGGGTCGTCGGCGACGCCGGTGTCCTTGCGGAAGTCGTTGGTGCCCAGCGCCAGGCGGAAGGTGCCGGGCGCCTCGGCGATGCGGGTGGCGTTCTCGATCCCGCGCGCGGTCTCGATGAGCGCGAGCACCGGCACCCCGGCGCCGGCCCGCATCGAGGTGTAGGTCACCTGCTCCGGGTGCTCGGTGTTCGGCAGCATGATCCCGCGCAGCCCGGGCAGCGACTTGATCGCGTCGAGGTCCGGCTCCCAGTGGTCGGTGGTCGTGCCGTTGACGCGGACCCACGCCGACATCCCGCACTCGAGGGCGTGCACCACGTGCTCGCGCGCCGCGTCCTTGCCGTCCTCGGGCACCGGGGCCTCGAGGTCGAAGATCACCGAGTCCGCGTCGGAGGCCTGCGCGGCCTCGAAGGTCTCCGGCATCGCGGCGTTGACGAGCAGCCACGAGCGGGAGAGCTTCGCCGGCAGGGCGGCGGCGCGGGCGTTGCGCACCGAGTGGGTCTGCGCCTCGGCCGTGCGGGTCGCCCGCTCGGTCGTCTGCTCCGCGGTGCCGTCCGCGGCGGCAGACGGGTCGGCAGGGCGGGAGGAATCGGCAGGGCGTGCGGGGTGTTCGGCGTTCGTCGGCTGCATGGAGATCAGTCTACGGTCGCTCGGCGCCTCGGCGCGGTGCTCTCACGAGCCGGGCACGCACCGCGCAGGGATGCGGGCGGCTGGGAACCACTTCACAGGGCATTCCAGGATCCAAGACGATCCCCCGAATGGTGAGACGACTCGTAGACTGAGCCCATGACCACTTTCAGAATCGCCGTGATGCCCGGCGACGGCATCGGCACCGAAGTCATCCCCGAGGGCCTCAAGGTCCTGCAGCGCGCGATCGACGCGAGCGGGGAGCCCGTCGAGCTCGTCACCACGACCTTCGAGGCCTCTGCGAAGCGCTGGCACGAGACCGGTGAGACGCTCACCGACGCCGAGCTCGCCGACCTCCGCACCCACGATGCGATCTACTTCGGAGCCTGCGGCGACCCGAGCGTGCCCTCGGGCGTGCTCGAGCGCGGCATCATCCTCAAGATGCGATTCGGTCTCGAGCACGCGGTGAACATGCGCCCCTCGAAGTTCTTCACCGGCGCCACCTCGCCGCTGGCGGACCCGGGGGAGATCGACTTCGTCGTCGTCCGCGAGGGCACCGAGGGCTCCTACACGGGCCAGGGCGGCAGCCTGCGCACCGACACCCCGCACGAGGTCGCCACCGAGGTCTCCGTCAACACCTGGTACGGCATCGAGCGCACCGTGCGCTTCGCGTTCGAGAAGGCGCAGGCGCGGCGCCAGAAGCTCACCTACGTCCACAAGCACAACGTCATGGTCCACGCCGGGCACCTGTGGCGCCGCGTCGTCGAGCACGTCGCCCCGGAGTTCCCCGACGTCGCGGTGAACTACGAGCACACGGACGCCTGCACGATCTACATGGTGACCGACCCCGGCCGCTACGACGTCATCGTCACCGACAACCTGTTCGGCGACATCCTCACCGACCTCGCCGCCGCGGTGACCGGCGGGATCGGGCTCGCCGCCTCGGCGAACCTCAACGTCGACGGCACCGCCCCGAGCCTGTTCGAGCCGATCCACGGCTCCGCCCCGGACATCGCCGGGCAGGGGATCGCCGACCCGACCGCGACCATCCTCTCCGCCGCGCTCATGGCCGAATCGCTCGGGCTCGACGTCGTCGCGAAGACCATCCAGACCGCGGTCGAGGCGGATCTCGCCGAGCGCGGGGACGCCGAGCGCTCGACCGCCGAGGTCGGTGACGCGATCGCCGCCCGGATCGGCTGAGCGCCGCCCGGATCGGCTGAGCACCGCCCGGCGGCCGGGTCCGCGGCACCCATTCCGGGGCGCGGCGACGGGGCCCCATACCCCGCCGATGTGACCTCCGCGCGATCTGTCCGTATCGTGGGCAGTGGACCAGCGTGTGGCGCGTGACACTTTCCGTGCGTGCACGTGCCGCGCGGCCCCATCCACCTGAACACCTGACTCGTAGAAGAGACCTTTCCCATGACCGAATTCCAGCTCCTCAAGAACGCGCAGCCGACCACGGAGAACGTGCGGGAGGCGATCAAGGCCGACCCCGGCTTCGGCAACCACTTCACCGATCACATGGCGCACGTGCGCTTCACCCGTGAGCAGGGATGGCACGCGCACACCGTCAAACCCTACGGTCCGCTCGTCCTCGACCCGGCCGCGGCGGTCTTCCACTACGGGCAGGAGATCTTCGAGGGTCTCAAGGCCTACCGGCATGCCGACGGCTCGATCTGGACCTTCCGCCCGGAGAAGAACGCCGCCCGGATCAACATCTCCGCCGAGCGCCTCGCCCTGCCGCAGATCGATGAGGACGACTTCGTGGGCTCGCTCAAGGCCCTCGTCGAGCAGGATGCCGCCTGGGTCCCCACGCCGCAGAACGACCTCGACGAGTGCAGCCTCTACCTGCGCCCGTTCATGATCGCCTCGGAGACCTTCCTCGGGGTGCGCTCGAGCCACGAGGTCGACTACTACGTCATCGCCAGCCCTGCCGGCGCCTACTTCCCGGGCGGCGTGAAGCCGGTCTCGATCTGGCTGTCCCCGAACCTCAAGCGCGCCAGCCACGGCGGCACCGGCTTCGCCAAGTGCGGCGGCAACTACGCCGCCTCGCTCGCCGCCGGCGACCAGGCCGCGGCGAACGGCTGTGCGCAGGTGCTCTTCACCGACGCCGCGGAGTCGAAGTACCTCGAGGAGCTCGGCGGCATGAACCTCATGCTCGTGACGAAGGACGGCAGGCTCCTCACCCCGAACCTCGGCGACTCGATCCTCGACGGCGTCACCCGCCGTTCGCTCATCGAGCTCGCCCCGCAGGTCGGCCTCACCCCCGAGGAGCGGCCGATCACCCTCGAGGAGTGGCGCGAGGGTGCGGCGTCCGGCGACATCCTCGAGGCCTTCGCCTGCGGCACCGCCGCCGTCATCACCCCGATCGGGCAGCTCAAGGGCGAGGACTTCACCATCGAGCAGAGCACGGAGCCCGGTGAGAAGTCGATGCAGCTGCGCGAGACGCTCCTCGGCATCCAGTACGGCCGCGTCGAGGACACGAACGGCTGGATGGTCCGCCTCGCCTGATCTGCAGGCACTCCGGACCGCTCCCGATCCGCCTCGCCGATCCCTCGGATCCCGTTCCCGCGGGCCGGGGGATCGGTGCGTCGGGAGGTCGCCGCCAACGGCGCGAGGGCCGCGTCCGCGCCGTCCCGCGCCCACCCATCGGATTATTGCGCGAATCTGCTAAAAAGAAGGTACGCTACCCCCATGCCTCAGACATCTGCCCCCGCGCGCCCGGCCGCGCTGCGCGCCGACGAAGTCGTCGCCGTCCTGCCCTGGAGATGGAACACCCAGGGTGCGATCTTCCTCATCGGCGGCCTCGGCTTCATGTTCGACGCCTGGGACGTCGCCCTCAACGGCTTCCTCATCCCGCTGCTGAGCGACCACTGGGACCTCACGCTCGGCCAGGCCGCCTGGATCGCCACCGCCAATCTCATCGGCATGGCCACCGGCGCCGTGGTGTGGGGCGGGATGTCGGACCGAATCGGCCGCAAGACCGCCTTCACGCTGACCCTCCTCGTGTTCTCCCTGTTCACCGTGCTCGGCGCCTTCGCGCCGAACATCCTGCTCTTCTGCATCTTCCGGTTCTTCGCCGGCTTCGGCCTCGGCGGCTGCATCCCCGTCGACTACGCCCTCGTCGGCGAGTTCACCCCGGCCAAGCACCGCGGCCGCGTGCTCACCGCGATGGACGGCTGGTGGCCGATCGGCGTCACCCTGTGCGCCTTCGTCTCCGCCTGGCTGCTCGACTTCGGCGACTGGCGCCTCATCATGCTCATCATGGTCCTGCCCGCCCTGCTCATCGTGCTCGTGCGGATCTTCATCCCCGAATCGCCGATGTACCTGATCTCCGCCGGGCAGTACGACAAGGCCGACGCGATCCTCCGCCGCCTCGTCGCACGCACCGGCTCCGACATCACCGAATGGCACTACGAGGGGCTCGGCCCCGCGGCTGCCGCCACGGCGAGCAGCACCTCGGCCACGGCCGGGCCGGCCCCGACGACCGACCCGACCCCCGAGGCGGGCATCGGGGTGCAGCGGCGCGGGGTCCTCGGGCGCGTGGCCGCGCTGACCGGGCAGATCGCCGAGCTGTGGCGGTACTCCGCGCGCGTGACCTTCACCGCGTGGCTCCTCTTCGTCGCGGTGCTCGTCCTCTACTACGCCGCGCTCACCTGGCTGCCGAAGATCCTCCGCGAGCAGGGGCTCGGCGACCAGGCGGCATTCATCGTCACCGGGCAGATGACGGCGATCGGGATCGCCGGCGTGGTGCTGTGCGCGCTGCTCGTCGAGCTCACCGGCCGCAAGTGGATGCTCGGCACCACCTCGGTCGTCGCGGCCGTCGCCCTTGTCGGCTTCGCGATCGCCCTCGACTCCTCCGGGGCCGAGCTCAACGGCGCGGCGAAGTTCTCCATCCTCGCCTTCGGGTTCTTCATCCAGATGGCGATCCCGGCGCTCTACACCTATGTCTCCGAGCTCTACCCCACCCGCCTGCGCGGTTCCGGGTTCGGCTGGGCCTCGGCCGCCTCGCGCGTGGCCACCGGAGTCGCCCCGGTGGTGTTCGGCAGCCTCATGTGGCCGGTCCTCGGGCTCACGTGGACCTTCGTCATCACCGGCGCGTTCGTGGTCCTCGCCGCTCTCGTCATGGCGTTCGCGACGCCCGAGACCACCGGCCAGGAACTCGAGTGACGCACCGCACACCCACGACGGCGCGGCGCCGGGTAGCGTGAGGCCATGACAGTCGAGAACCTCCACGCAGAGCACAAGGTCACCGGCGGCAAGCTCGTCGTCGCCGATGTCGAGACCGACGGCACCGCGATCACCGGCGCCACGATCTCCGGGGACTTCTTCCTCGAACCCGAGGAGGCGTTCTTCGACATCGCGCCCGCGCTCGTCGGCGCCTCCGTCCGGGCCGACTCCGCCGAACTCGTCCGCCGCCTCGACGCCGCGCTCGCCGCCCACGGCTCCGGGCTGCAGATGCACGGCTTCACCACCGCCGACATCGCCACCGTGGTGCGCCGGGCGGTGACGAAGGCGGCGAACTTCTCCGACTTCGACTGGGAGGTCATCCACGGCCCGGTGCTGCCGAGCCGCATCAACGTCGCCCTCGACGAGGTGCTGCTGACCGAGGTCGACGCCGGTCGCCGCCGCCCGACCCTGCGGTTCTGGGAGTGGGAGGACCGGGCGACGGTCATCGGCTCGTTCCAGTCCTACGTCAACGAGCTGCGGCCCGAGGGTGTGGAGAAGTACGGCGTCGACGTCATCCGCCGGATCTCCGGGGGCGGGGCGATGTTCATGGAGGGCGGCAACTGCGTCACCTACTCGATGTACGTGCCGGACTCGATCATCGCCGGTCTCGACTACGCGGAGTCCTACGCCTTCCTCGACCGCTGGGTCATCGCCGCGCTCGGCGACCTCGGCGTCAACGCCTGGTACGTGCCGATCAACGACATCACCTCGAGCGACGGCAAGATCGGCGGTGCCGCCCAGCGCCGCCTGACCTCGGGCACGCTGCTCCACCACGCGACCATGAGCTACGACATCGACGCCGACAGGATGGTCGAGGTGCTGCGGATCGGGGAGGCGAAGATCTCCGACAAGGGCGTGCGGAGCGCGAAGAAGCGCGTCGACCCGCTGCGCCGGCAGACCGGGGCGGACCGGCAGGAGATCATCGCGACGATGATCGACACCTTCACCGCCCGCTACGGCGCCGCCCGCGGGGAGGTGAGCGCCGCCGAGCTCGCCCGGGCCGAGGAGCTCGTCGAGTCGAAGTTCGGCACCGAGGCCTGGACCCATCGCGTCCCCTGAGCCCTCAATTTTCGAAGGTTCCTGAGAACGAAACCGCAAGAATGTGCACGGTATCGGCCGGTCCGCCTGGCCCCGCGAACGCCCCTGCCGCGCCTCCTGCGGCCGGGCGGATGACCGACTAGGCTGGGACCGACGGCGTGCACCGCGCGGACCGTCGTAGCGGCGAACCGACCAGCTGTGCGCTCTCCGCCGAGCACCCCACCGAGAAAGAGGACCCTGTGCGCCACGTAGAACCGACCGTCGAACTCCTGGCCCGTCCGTCGATCGACTGGGACGCGATGAAGAAGTACCTCGGCGAGGTCGGCGGCCTGTCCTGGGCCGAGCGCGTCGAAACGGCCGACAGCCCCGACGGCGAGGACCTCCTCGAGTTCGCCGGCCGTATGTGCTACCGCTCCTGGGAGCCGGGTCTCAACCCCAACGTGTCGCGCGTCCGCACGGACTCCGCCTCCTACCTGGGCAACGTCGTCGCCTCGCAGCACGGCTCCGTGCTCGAGCACGCGAACTACACCTTCGTCCTCCACAACGTGTCGCGCGTCCTCACCCACGAACTCATCCGCCACCGCGCCGGCTGCGCCTACTCGCAGGAGTCACTGCGCTACGTGCGGCTCACCGAGATCCCGTTCTGGTTCCCCGACTGGGCGCGTGAGGACGAGGAGCTCATGGAGCGCAGCCTCGCCGTGCTCGACACCCTCGAGGAGCACCAGAAGTGGATGACCGAGCACTTCGGGCTCGACGACGAGGGGACGAACTTCGCGCACAAGAAGCACATGACCTCCTTCATGCGGCGCTTCGCCCCC
Source organism: Brevibacterium sp. R8603A2 (assembly GCF_023072605.1). NCBI lineage: Bacteria > Bacillati > Actinomycetota > Actinomycetes > Micrococcales > Brevibacteriaceae > Brevibacterium > Brevibacterium sp. R8603A2. The sequence continues at coordinate 191,506 of NZ_JALLGN010000002.1, read as the reverse complement.
GAAGGGCTCGGCACCGGCATCGTCTACACGGCGAACCTGCGCTCCCTGCGCCACGTCGTCGAGATGCGCACCGCGCCGGGTGCGGAGGAGGAGATCCGCCTGGTCTTCGGCAAGGTCGCCGAGATCATGAAGGCCGAGGCGCCGGCGATCTTCGCGGACTACTCCGTGGAGGACGGCGCCTGGCTGCCCGGCACCCGCAAGGCCTGACGCCACCGCTCGACCGGCGCCGCCGTGCGGGTCGGCCCGCCCGGCCCGGGGGAGGACGGCGGGCGCAGCCCGATCCGCAATCGGAAGGTATGACATGGCACACCTCTACGATGCAGAGCTCTCGCTCGGCAAGCTCGAGGCGATCGCCGCCCGGCTGCCCGGCCAGGCGTGGTCCGGAGCGGCCACCGGGGCCGAGGTCGAACGCGTGTCGAGCTGCGGTTCGACGATCCCGCCGGCGAGGACGGGATCGAGGTCCACCTCGTCCGCGTGCCCGGCACCGAGGAGATCCTCCAGATCCCGGTGACCTATCGCGGAGCGCCCCTTGAGAACGCCGAGCCCCACCTCATCACCGAGATGAGCCATTCCGTGCTCGGCACCCGGTGGGTGTACGACGGTGCCGCCGACCCGGTGTTCCTCGGAGAGCTCGAGCGCGCGATCCGCACCGGTGGGACGAACGTGAAGGAGTTCATGTCGACCGACGAAGGCGAGGTCGAGCGGACGGACATCGCATCCGTGCAGGGCGTCAACGACCGGGACGGATCGTATGGCCTCAGTGCCGAGGCCGCCCACCCGCTGGCCGAGACGCTGAGCTTCGACCCGAACCCGAGCCCGACGACTCTCGCCGGGACGACGATGGTGCGGGCCGGTGAGGCCGATCTCGAGATCCTCCGGTTCCCGCGGGCAGCGGACTCGGAAGCGTCGTCCGGCACCGTGCTCGGTCGGCTCCTCGGCACGTGGAAGGGGCAGGACGACCCGGTGCTGCTCGCACGCCTCGTCGCTCACTGACCGCCGCCTGCGGCATGACTGAGGCCCGGGGCGGAGAGCCCCGGGCCTCAGTCATGCCGTGTCGGTCAGCGCTCAGCGGCGGGGGTCGAGCCCGCCATCGCTGCGCGGGTCGATGTAATCCGGGTGGTTCGGATCGAGCGGACGGCCCTGCTGGTCGAAGCCCTGCTGTTGGGGATCGACGGGCTGGCCCTGCTGCTCGTATCCCTGCTGGCCGTAGCCCTGCTGCTGGTCGTACCCCTGCTGCTCGTACCCGCGCCGGTCATGACCCTGCTGGTCGGAGCCCTGTCCGCGCGGGTCCACCTGCTGGTCGTGATCGCGCCGGTCATGGCCGTGGCGGTTCGGATCATGCTGGTCGCGCCCGTGCTCGTCGCGACCGAGCTGGTCGTGGCCCTAACGGTGCTCATCGGCTCCGGGTCCGCGCCGGCCGTCGACGAAGTCCTGCTGCTGCGGGCCTCCGGCGTCGAGGCGCGGATCGTTCTCACGGGGCCGGTCGCCGTGTCCGGCGATGCCCGCCCCGGCAGCACCGTCACCGGCAGCGCCAGCGGCGTGGGCGCCTCGGTCGTGATGATCGTCCCGGACACCGTCGCGGTGACCGTCGTGGTCGCGCACGCCGTCGCGGACCCCGTCGTTCACGCCGTCGCGATCGCGGATCCCGTGGTCGTCGCGGTATCCGTCGTGGTCGCGGATGCCGTCGCCGGTGCGGCCGTCGCGGTCGAGGTCGTGCCGACCGTGGTCGTCGCGCAGTCCGCGGTCGTCATGGTGGCGGTCGTCGCGGTGTCCGTCGCCGGAGTGTGCGGCGGCTGCTCCGGCGCCCGCACCTGCGGCTCCGGCGGCGGCAGCGGTTCCGGCGCCCGGGCCGCGTCCGTCGTGGCGCCCGTCACGATGACCGTCGGTGCGAGCACCGTCGTCGACATCCGGGTCGAGGCGGTCGGCCTCGGCCTGGCGCCGGCGGACCTGTTCGCGCTCGGCCCGGATCTTCTCCTGCTCGCGAGCGATCTCCTGATCCTTGCGCTCGGCGTCGACGCGGGCGCGCTCGGCCTCGATCTTGCGGTTCTCCGCCTCGAGCTCGCGCTGGCGGACATCGAGGTCGGCCTCCTTGCTCTCCTGGCGCAGCTCTGCGGCCCGCTGACGATTCTCCTCGTCGCGGCGCTGCTGCTCGATGCGCTCGCGCTCCTTCCTCTTCTTCGAGGAATTCACGGCGAACACGATGATGCCGATGATCGCGAGGAGCACGACGATGGCCACGACGATCCAGATGATCGCTTGTGCGTTCATGATCTTTCTCCTTGGGTCCAGGAACCGGTGTGTTCCCTCTCACAAGGAACGTTACCGTCAACCGGGGGTGCGGTGAAGGATTGGAGGGGTCGGATCCTGTCGTCGGTCGCGGCGCAGGCGCCGCGATTCGACCGAGCGGTCATCGCGGAACCCGCCGCGGTGGACTCAGGGTCGGATGATCGTCATCCCCGGGTGCGTCCCGGCATCCATCGCCCGCAGCGCCTCCGGGGTCTCTTCGAGGGTGATCGTGCGGGTGACGAGGTCCTGCGGGCGCAGCGCGCCGCTGCGCACGAGGTCGAGGAGGGCCGGGTAGTCCGCGGCGGCCATCCCGTGGCTGCCGAGGAACGACAGCTCGTGGGAGATGACGCGCCCGATCGCGGCTTCGGGCGGGCCGGCGAACAGCCCGATCTGCACGTGGCGGCCGAGAGGGGCGAGGCAGAGCAGGGCGGCGTTCATCGTGTCCGCCCGGCCGAGCGCCTCGAGGGTGACGGCGGGGGCGGAACCGGCGGCGCGGACGACCTCGGCGGCCACCTCGGCCGGGGTCAGGCCGGTCGAGTCGACGAGCACCTCGGCGCCGTGGCGGGAGGCGAGGGCGAGCGCCTCGGCGCTGATGTCGACGGCCACGACGCGCGCGCCGAGCGCGCGGGCGATCATGATGGCCGACAGTCCGACCCCGCCGCAGCCGAACACGGCCAGCGTCTCCCCGGCGGCCAGGCGGGCGCGGTCGTGGAGTCCGCGGAAGGAGGTCGCGAAGCGGCAGCCGAGGCTGCAGGCGGCCTCGGCGGGGATCTCGTCGTCGACGGCGACGAGGTTGAGGTCGGCGTGGCGGATGACGACCTTCTCCGCCCAGGACCCGAAGTGGGTGAAGCCGGGCTGGGTCTGGTCCGGGCACACCTGGGCGTTGCCGCTCGCGCACCATTCGCACGCTCCGCAGCCGCCGACGAACGGCGTGGTCACGCGCTGTCCGAGCGTCCACTCCCGGACGCCCGCGCCGACCTCGACGATGTGCCCGACGAGTTCGTGACCGGGGACGTGGGGGAGGGCGACGGTGTCGTCGTGGCCGGACCAGGCGTGCCAGTCGCTGCGGCACAGGCCGGTGGCCTCGACGGCGATGACGACGCCGTCGGCGGGAGCAACCGGATCCGGGAGCTCGGCGATGGTCGGGGTGGTGCGGAAGGACTCGAAGCAGACGGCGCGCATGAGGTCATCGTAGGTCCGGCGCACCGGCCCGGTCGGGGCGTCTCAGGGTGCGGCGCCTCAGACGGTGATGCCCGCGGCGGCGAGCTCGGCCAGCAGGGTGCGGCGGATGTCCTGGGCGCGATGGCTGAACGCCTCCTGCCGGCGCATGTACTCCGCCTTGCCGGCGGCCGTCTCGATCCGCACCGGCGTGTACCCCCAGGCGCGGAGGTCGTAGGGGGAGGCCTCCATGTCGAGGCGACGGATCGCGCAGGCGAGGTCGAAGGCTTCGAGCACCGTCTCCGAGGCGACGATCGGCTCGAGCTTCATCGCCCACTTGTAGAGGTCCATGCCGGCGTGGAGGCAGCCGGGCTGCTCGTTCGCCCGCATGCCGGCGCGGGTGGGCTGCAAGGTGTTGCGCGGCACGGCGGCCGGCGTGAAGAACCGGAAGGCATCGAAGTGGCTGCACCGGATGCGGTGGGATTCGACGACGGCGTCGGTGTCGGCCTGCGAGAGCCGCAGCGGGACCTGATCGTGGCGGTGCTCGCCGGGGGACTGGCGGTAGACCATCGCCCATTCGTGGAGCCCGAAGCACCCGAGCGTCGCCTCGCGTCCGAGGGTCGAGTGGAGGAGGCCTGCGATGAATCGCGCCCCGTCGCCGCGCTCGGTGCGCCACGCGGGGAGGTCGACGAACGCCACCGCACCGGCACCGGCGGGGGAGGACCGGGTCGAGGCGCCGGCGGGGGCCTCCTCGATCCGGAACCAGCGCCGGTCGAAGGCCGCCCGGTCCTCATCCGTGGCGATCTCGACCGCGCGCCGCGCGCCGGGCTGCCAGCGGGCGAGCTTGCCGGGCTTGAAGGGGTAGTAGGTGAAGAGGAAGTCCTCGACCGGGTGGGTCTCCCCGCGGGAGCGCCGGGCGAGGTGCGCCGCGGTGCGTTCGCCGACGGTCGCCTCGTGCGCGGCGCGCAGCGCATGCCAGCTCGCTGCGGTGAGCACGGGGACCTCGACGGCGGTCTCCGGGCTGCGGGCCGAGGCGGGAGCGGTGGACGCGGTCATGACCCCCATTGTCCAGCGCGCGCCGGGTCCCGGACAAACGCGGGATCGGTGCGTGACCAGGTCTCCCGGCGCCCCTACCTCCCGCTGCGCTTCGTGCCGCGGGCAGGTGGGGCGTTCCACGGATCCTGAGGCCACGGGTGCTTCGCGTAGCGGTTCCGGTTCTCCGCCCGGACGTGGGCGTAGGCACCGTCCCAGAACGAGGCGAGGTCGCTCGTCACCGCGAGCGGCCGGCCCGCCGGCGACAGCAGGTGGAGGACGACGGGCACACCGCACACCTCCGGGCCGGTCGCCCAGCCGAAGCACTCCTGGAGCTTGACCGCGAGCACCGGCGGCACGATCCCGGACGCGTCGACCACGACTCCGTCGCCCGCGTTCCCGTCGTCATGCGCCTCCGGCTCCGGGTAGTCCAGCCGTACGGCGCGCCCGCTCGGCACCGTGACGCGCTCGGGCACGAGCTCATCGAGCCGGGCCGCCTCGGGCCACGGCAGGATCTCCTGCAGCCAGCCCACCGGCGCGCGCTCGCGCAGCCGCCCGGCGAACCGGCCGAGCAGCGCCTCCCACTGCACATCCGGCCACGGTTCCCCGAGGGCGGCATGGAGGAGGCCGAGGCGCCGGCGCAATGCCGCGAACCCTGCGCTCGGAGCGAGCACTCCGGGTCCCTGCTCAGCCACCGCGGCGGCGAGGGCGAGCTCCTCGGATGCGGACGTCGGCTTCACCGGGGTCGAGGACAGCTCGATCGCGCCGAGGCGCTCGACCCGCCGGGCCCGGATGCGCCCCTCGTGGAAGCGGGCGTCCTCCGCCGTGCGCCGCATGCCGGATGCGGCGAACTCGGCGATCTCCCGGGTGATCGGCACCGCGGCCCGGATGAGCGCACGCTCACCGGCGAGTCCGACCTCGGCGACGGCGAGCCACGCGCTGCCGGTCAGCCGCGAGTCGCGGGGGAGCACCGCCCCCGTGCCCGAGGCGAAGAGGTACTCCCCCGGGGCATCGGACCGCTCCCGGGCGATCCGGTCCGGGCGGGCGAGCGCGGCGACGAGGCCGACGGCCGTGTCCGGGGACAGGATCTCGACGAGCCCGGGCGGAATGTCGACCGCGAACCCGCCGCCGGCCCCCGCAGCCGGGTCTGCACCCGTCGCGTCCTCGGCGCCTCCGGGCGGACCGCGCCGCGCCATCCGCTCGAACCGGTCGACCTCGGTGGACCAGGCGCGGTCGCGATCACGGCGCAGCGATCGGAGCAGAGCCGGCAGGTCACCGCCCGGAGCCCGCAGCTCGAGACCGAGGGCGGCGACGACCTCGGCAGCCCGGCGTGCTCCGACGATCTGCGACCCGGCGAGGAGGCCGCGGGCGAGCCGGGGATCGGCCGGGATCCGAGCGAGCCGGCGCCCCGCCGCGGTCGCTCGCCTGGAGTCGTCGAGCGCACCGAGCCCGATGAGGGTCTCCTCGGCCGCCGCCCGCGCCCGGTCCGGCAGCGGGTCGGGCAGTCGCAGCCCGTCCCCGCCCGGTGCGCCCCAGCAGGCGAGGTCGAGCATGGCGGAGGTGAGATCGGCGGTGCGGACCTCCGGCGGGGTGTCCGCCGGCAGGCCGGCCCACTCGGATTCCGCCATGCACCGGATGACCCGGCCCGGGCCCTCGCGGGCGGCGCGGCCGGCGCGCTGGGTGCCCGCGGCCTTCGACTCCCGCACGGTGACGAGCCCGCTCATCCCGCGCACGGTGTCGAGGCGCGGCTGCCGGGACAGCCCGGCGTCGACGACGGTGCGCACCCCTGGCACGGTGAGGGAGGACTCGGCGACTGCGGTCGCGACGATGACGCGCGGGCCGCGCCCGGTCTCCCCAGACCCGGCCCCACCCGGGGCGCGCTCATTCGAACGGCCCGCTGCGGCGGGGGACAGGATGCGGTCCTGCTCGCCCGGCGGGGTGCCGCCGGACAGCGCGAACACCTCGGCGCCGGCGGGGAGCGCGCTCCTGAGCAGCCCGATGACGCGGTCGATCTCGCGCAGGCCCGGGAGGAACACGAGGACGTCCCCGGAATCGGGTTCGGCGGCAGCCGCGGCGGTCTGCCGGGCGACGTGGGCGAGGAAGTCCGGGTGGATCCCGCGCGCATCGAGCGCTCGCCGGGCCGCCGGGGCCCACCGGACCTCGAGCGGGTGGATGTCCGCGCGGGCGGTGAGGACCGGGGCCGGCGCGGCGGACGCCCCGGCGTCGCCGTCCTCACCGAGCAGCTCGGCCCAGCGTCCGGCCTCGAGCGTGGCGGACATGACGACGAGGGAGAGGTCCTCGCGGAGCTCGACGAGCTCGCGGAGCATCCCGAAGGCGAGGTCGGCGTCGAGGTGCCGCTCGTGGATCTCGTCGAGCACGACCGCGGCGGTGTCGGCGAGCTCGGGATCGCCGAGCAGACGGCGCACGAGGACGCCGTAGGTGACGAACTCCACGCGCGTGCGCCGGGAGACCGATCGGTCCCCACGGACCGTGTGGCCCACCTCCTCGCCGAGGCGTGTGCCGGTGAGCGACGCCAGGCGCCGGGCGGCGGAGCGGGCGGCCACCCGCCGCGGCTGGGCGACGACGACCCGACCGGCACCCCCAGCGGAGGCGGCGGGCGCCTCGGGCCCGGTGCCGGCGGCATCTGCGAGCGCGGTGGCGAGGGCCGGCGGCACGAGCGTCGTCTTGCCGGTGCCCGGCGGGGCCTCGATCACCGCGCGCACCGGACCGGCCGCGGCGAGTTCGGCGAGCCGGGGCAGGACGGCGGCCGCCGGGAGGCCGGCGGACAGGGCATCGAGGTCGAAGAGCGGCACGGAACCATCCTCGCACCCACCGCGGACACGGCCGATCCGCCCCGTGTCCGTCCCCCTGCGTAGACTGACCCCATGCGCATCGCACGATTCATCCATGAGGACGCACCCGCCTACGGAGTCGTCGAGGGCGACCTGCCCGAGGTCGACTCCGACGGAACGCTCGACACCTCGGGCCTGCAGATCGCGGTCCTCGACTCGGACCCCTTCTTCAGCCCCGCCCAGTCGACCGGCACCCGGCTGGCCTACGACGACGTCCGGCTGCTCGCCCCGATCATCCCGCGCTCCAAGGTCATCGGCGTGGGCCGCAACTTCGCCGACCACGCCAAGGAGCTCGGCAACGAGGTGCCGGTGTCGCCGCTGACCTTCTTCAAGCCGAACACCGCCGTGGCGGGCCCCGGCGACCCGATCCGGCTGCCGGCGATCAGCGAGCACGTGTCCTACGAGGCCGAGCTCGCCGTGGTGATCTCCCGTGTCGCCAAGCGGGTCCCGGCGGAGAAGGCCTACGACCACGTGCTCGGCTACACCGCCGGCAACGACGTCACCCTGCGTGACATCCAGAAGACGGACAAGCAGTGGTCCAGGGCCAAGGGCTTCGACACCTCCGCGCCGCTCGGTCCGTGGATCGAGACCGACATGGACCCCGAAGGCGTGCGCATCCGCTCCTGGGTCGACGGCGAGCTCAAACAGGACGGGAACACGAACGACTACATCTTCGACATCCCCACCCTCATCGAGCACCTGAGCGAGACGATCACCCTGCTGCCCGGCGACGTCATCCTCACCGGCACACCTGCCGGCGTCGGGGAGATCGTCGCCGGCAACCGCGTCGACATCGCGATCGACGGCCTCGGCCTGCTCTCCAACCCCGTCATGGACGCCTGAACCCGGCGCCCCGCCCGGCACCCGCACCCACCCGGTGCGCGCCGCCCCCACCGCACCTGTCGATCGAAAAGGAACCCCATTGAGCGTCAGAGTCCGCTTCTGCCCATCGCCCACCGGCACCCCGCACGTCGGGATGGTGCGCACCGCCCTGTTCAACTGGGCCTACGCCCGGCACACCGGCGGCACCTTCGTGTTCCGCATCGAGGACACCGACGCCGCCCGCGATTCCGAGGAGAGCTTCGGCCAGGTTCTCGAGGCGATGCGCTGGCTCGGCCTCGACTGGGACGAGGGCATCGACGTCGGCGGGCCGCACGGCCCCTACCGGCAGTCGCAGCGCGGTGACATCTACGCAGACGTCATCGAGAAGCTCACCGCCGGCGGTCACCTCTACGAGTCCTTCTCCACGAACGAGGAGGTCGAGGCGCGCCATCGGGCCGCCGGGCGCGACTCCAAGCTCGGGTACGACGGCTTCGACCGCGACCTCACCGAGGAGCAGAAGGCCGCCTTCCGTGCCGAGGGCCGCGAGCCGGTGCTCCGCGTGCGGATGCCGGACGAGGACATCACCTGGACCGACCTCGTGCGCGGGGAGATCACCTTCAAGGCCGGCACCGTGCCGGACTTCGTCGTCGTGCGCGCCAACGGGCAGCCGCTCTACACCCTCGTCAACCCCGTGGACGACGCCCTCATGGGCATCACCCACGTGCTCCGCGGCGAGGACCTCCTGTCCTCCACCCCGCGCCAGCTCGTCCTGTTCGAGGCGCTCAAGGCGATCGGCATCGCGGAGCAGACGCCTGAGTACGGCCACCTGCCCTACGTCATGGGCCAGGGCAACAAGAAGCTGTCGAAGCGCGACCCGGAGTCGAACCTCTTCCTCCACCGCGACAACGGATTCATCCGCGAGGGGCTCATCAACTACCTCGCGCTGCTCGGCTGGTCGATCGGCCCGGACCGCGACGTGTTCTCCGTCGAGGAGTTCGTCTCCGCCTTCGACATCCACGACGTCAACCCGAACCCCGCGCGCTTCGACGTCAAGAAGGCCACCGCGATCAACGCCGACCACATCCGGCTCCTCGACGAGGCCGACTTCACCGCGCGCCTCATCCCCTACCTGCAGGACGCCGGCGTGCTCTCCGGCGAGCCGGACGCACGCGAACGCGAGATCCTCGCCGCCGCGGCCCCGCTCGTCCAGACCCGCATGAATCTGCTCGGCGAGGCCCCGGACCTGCTGCGGTTCCTCTTCGTGTCCGACGCCGAGCTCGAACTCACCGAGGACGGGCTCAAAACGCTCAAGGACACCGCGCCGCAGGTGCTCGCCGCGTCCCTCGAGGTGCTCGAGCCGCTCGACGACTGGACGACCGCGGCGATCCAGGACGCGCTCACCGCGAAGCTCGTCGACGAGCTCGGGATCAAGCCCCGGCTGGCGTTCGGGCCGCTGCGCGTCGCCGTGTCCGGTCGCCGCGTGTCCCCGCCGCTGTTCGAGTCGATGGAGATCCTCGGCAAGGACTCCTCGCTCACCCGCCTGCGGGCGCTCGCCGCGCACCTCGCGCAGTGACCCAGGCGGCAGGCGGCGGCGCGCCGGACGGGCATCGGATCCGCACCGCGCGGCTGCCGGGCCTCGAGCTCGAGGAGCACACGGTCAGTGTGCCCCACGACCACGCCGGTTCCACCCCGGGCACGCTCGAGGTGTTCGCCCGGGTTGTCGGCCGGCCCGGCTCCGCCGAGCCCGGGGCGCAGAAGCCCTATCTCCTCTACCTCCAGGGCGGTCCCGGGGCCGAGGCGTTCCGTCCCACCCGCACCGACCCGGCCTGGCTGCCGCGTGCACTCGAGGACTACCGCGTCGTCCTCCTCGACCAGCGCGGCACCGGGCGCTCGACCCCGGTCGGGATCGTCGACGGGCGGGTCACCGGCGTGCCCGCGGAGCTCGCCGCGCCGCCGCAGACCGACCGCGCGGCCCAGGCGCTCGCCGACCACCTCGCCCACTACCGGGCCGATGCGATCGTCGAGGATGCGGAGATCCTGCGCCGTGCGCTCGGCGCCCCGCAGTGGAGCGTGCTCGGCCAGTCCTTCGGCGGGTTCTGCACGCTGCGCTACCTGTCCGCCCACCCGGACGGCGTCGCCGAGGCGTTCTTCACCGGCGGACTGCCCGCCGTCGGCGCCCCGGGCGCACCGCAGCCCGCACCGGCGGACGTCTATGCTCGGACCTGGGCGACCATGAGCGCGAGATCCCAGGCCTTCACCCAGCGCTACCCGCACGCCGGCGAACGACTCGCGGCACTCGCCGCCCGCGCCGCAGGCGCCGGCATCAGCCTGCCGGACGGCACGCTCGCCGGGCCTGCCCACGTGCGCTCGCTCGGGCACCTGCTCGGCGCCTCGGGCGGGGTCGAGCGGCTCCTCGCGCTCCTCGACCACGACATCGACACCGCAGCCTTCCGCGCCGACCTGCTCGCCGCGCTCCCGTTCGGCGCTCGCAATCCCCTCTACGCCGTGCTCCACGAGAGCTGCTGGGCCAGCGGCCATCGCACCGACTGGGCAGCGGCCCGGACGATGCCCGCATCAGCCGCCGCGGAGCCCACCCTGCTCTCCGGGGAGCACATCCTGCCGGAGCACTTCACCACCGGGCCGCTGCAGGCGTGGCAGTCCACCGCGCACGCACTCGCCGCCCGGGACTGGCCGGAGCTGTGGGACCCGGCCGCACTCGCCCGCACCTCGGTCCCGGCGGCGGCCGCCGTCTACTTCGACGACGCCTACGTGCCGCGCGAGCTCTCGCTCGCCACCGCAGAGCTCGTGCCCGGGCTGCGCACCTGGGTGACGAACGAGTACGAGCACAACGGGCTGCGCGCCTCGGGCCCGGCGGTGCTCGACCGGCTCATCCGGATGGTCCGCGACGAGGTGTGAGACGCCGTGCGCGGTGGGGATGAGATTGTCACGCCGAGCACATGCGCCGTTCAGTCCCGCGTCGTACGGTGGGAGCAGAACCACTGCACGCGGCGGAGGCTCCGCCGCGGACACCGATCGGGGAGCTCCCGGAGTCGGGAGTCTCCCCAATGAAGGGGAGAATGGAATGAGCACCGGATACCGCGTGGAGAATCCCGCCACCGGCGATGTCGTCGAGACCTTCGACACCGCCACCGACGCCCAGCTCGAGGACGTGCTGAGCACCGCAGACGCCGCACAGCGGGAATGGGCGCAGCGCCCGATCGCCGAGCGCGCCCAGATCGTCAGCAAGGTCGCCGCACTGTTCGACGAGCGCAAGGACGAGCTCGGCCGGATCATCGGCGAAGAGATGGGCAAGCGCCTCACCGAGGGCGTCGAGGAGGCCGAGTACTGCAACGAGATCTTCCAGTACTTCGCCGACAACGGGGAGAAGTTCTCCCAGGAGACCACCCTCGACGTCGACCGCGCCTCCGCGGTGCTCGAGCGGCTGCCCGTGGGCGTCCTGCTCGGTATCATGCCGTGGAACTTCCCGTACTACCAGGTGGCGCGCTTCGCCGCACCGAACCTCATGCTCGGCAACGCCATCCTCCTCAAGCACGCGGAGATCTGCCCGCGGTCGGCGGCTGCGATCCAACAGATCATGGACGACGCCGGGGTGCCTGCCGGTGTGTACACGAACATCTACGCCAGCCACGACCAGATCGCCGCGCTCATCGGCGACCGGAGGGTGGCCGGAGTGTCGCTCACCGGGTCCGAGCGGGCAGGCGCGGTCGTCGGTGCGCTCGCGGGCCAGCACCTCAAGAAGGCCGTGCTCGAGCTCGGCGGCTCCGACCCGTACATCGTGCTCGACACCGACGACGTCAAGGCCGCCGCGGAGACCGCGTGGGGTCTGCGGATGTACAACACCGGTCAGGCCTGCGACTCCAACAAGCGGCTGATCGTCATGGACGACATCTACGACGAGTTCGTCGCCGAGCTCGAGAAGCTCGCGCAGGCCGCGAACCCGGGCGATTTCACCGCCGAGGACGCCACGGTCTACCAGCCGCTGTCGTCCCGCGGGGCCGCTGAGCGCCTCGCCGAGCAGCTGTCCCGGGCCAAGGACTCCGGCGCGCAGATCCGCGTGGGCGGCGAGCTGTCGGACTTCGGCGCCTACGTGTCCCCGGCCGTCGTCACCGACATCCCGCGCGGCTCGGACGTGTACTACGAGGAGTTCTTCGGCCCCGTCGCCACGGTCTACAAGGTGACGAGCGACGAGGAGGCGCTCGAGCTCGCGAACGACTCGCAGTTCGGGCTCGGCGGCACCGTGTTCAGCCGTGATCCCGAGCGGGCCAAGAAGGTCGGCGCCGGCCTCGAGGTCGGTATGGCCAAGGTCAACACGACCGCGGCCGAGGGCGCCAACGTGCCCTTCGGCGGGGTCAAGCGCTCCGGGTTCGGCCGTGAGCTCGGGCCCGTGGGCATGGACGAGTTCGTCAACAAGCGCCTCTACTGGGTCGGCGAGGAGTGAGTCGACGGAGCTGAGGAGCTGCGCACGGCGCGGTCGGGGACGCCCCGGCCGCGCCGTCGGCATCCACGGGCGCGGTCATCCACCTCCCGTGCCGCTCAGCGGGCCGCGGCCGTCACAGGGCTCGGATCATCCCGCCGTCGACGGGGATGACGCTGCCGGTGACATAGGCGGCGGCGGGGGAGAGGAGGAACGCGGCGACCCGGCCGAACTCCTCGGGCGTGCCCAGGCGGCGCAGCGGGATGTGGTCTGTGGGCACCTCGGCGCTGCCCACCCGCGGGGTGCGGATGATGCCGGGGGCCACACCGACCACCCGGATGTCGCGCGGTCCGAGCTCGTCGGACAGCGTCTTGACCATCATGCCCAGGCCCGGGCGCAGGCCGTTGGAGATCGCGATGTCGGGCACCGGGGTCCACACCGATGACGACAGCACCATGCCGATCGCGGACCCGGGCCCGAGGTGCTCCCCGGCATACCGGGCCAGGCGCAGTGTGCCGAGCAGCACCGAATCGAGAGCAGCGCGCCAGTCGTCCTCCGTGGTCTCGAAGAAGCGGCCCTTCTTCGGGCCGCCGACGGAGATCATGAGTCCGCGCACGGGGGAGTCGGGGAAGGCCTCGGCCGCGGTGCGGAACAGGGTCGCGGGTGCCTCGGGCGAGGCGTTGTCGAGTGCGATTCCGTGACTTCCGTCACCGAGTTCGGCGACCGCGGCGTCGACCTTCTCCTGGTTGCGGGAGGACACGAGGACGCGCGCACCCTCGGAAATCAAGGCCTGGGCGGTCGCCAGGCCCAATCCGGAGGTGCCGCCGGTGACGATGTACGCGGAGTTCGCGAGTGAGAGATCCATGCTCTCAGTTTTGCACGGGGGTGCCGAGGTGTGTAGAGTAATCTCTCGTTGCCGATGAGATCGCAAGGCGGTCGAATCGCAGTGGGATATGGTGTAATTGGCAGCACGAGTGATTCTGGTTCACTTAGTCTAGGTTCGAGTCCTGGTATCCCAGCGCTCCGAACTCGGAGTATCAGGCCCCCGTCGTCTAGTGGCCTAGGACGCCGCCCTCTCAAGGCGGAAACGGCAGTTCGAACCTGCTCGGGGGTACACACGGAAGGCCCGGAGGATCATGAGATCCTCCGGGCCTTCGTCATCCCCGAAACATCAGAATGCGAAGGTTCCTGAGAGCCGATCCGCGATTCTTCGCAAGGTCAGCAGAACTCGGTCAGTAGGCCGTGCTGAACATGCGAAATCGTGCGGATCCGCTCTCAGGAACCTTCGGAAATTGCTCTTTCGTCAGGCGCGGTTGAGGGCGTCGGTGAGGGCCTTCGCGGCCTCGAGCACCGCCTGCGCATGGAGCCGGCCGGGCTGGCGGGTGAGGCGATCGACGGGACCGGAGATCGACACCGCGGCGACGACGAGGTTGCTCGGCCCGCGCACGGGTGCGGACACCGAGGCCACGCCCCGCTCGCGCTCGGCGATGCTCTGCGCCCAGCCGCGGCGGCGCACGCCGGACAGGATCGTCGCGGAGAACCGCGCCCCGCGCAGCCCGGTGTGGAGGCGGTCCGGCTCCTCCCATGCGAGGAGCACCTGGGCGGCGGACCCGGCGCGCATGCTCAGCGTCGCCCCGATCGGCACCGAATCGCGCAGACCGACCGGGCGCTCGGCGGCGGCGACGCACAGGCGCAGGTCGCCCTGGCGGCGGAACAGCTGGGCGCTCTCCCCGGTGCGGTCGCGGAGCTGGTTGAGCACCGGTCCGGCGGCGGCGAGCAGGCGGTCCTCGCCGGCGGCCGAGGACAGCTCGGACAGCCGGGGTCCGAGGGTGAACCGGCCCTGCATGTCACGGCCGACGAAGCGATGGAACTCGAGGGCCACCGCGAGGCGGTGGGCGGTCGGTCGGGCGAGCCCGGTGAGGGTGACGAGCTCGGCCAAGGAGGCCGGTCCCGCCTCGAGCGCGGAGAGGACGAGCGCGGTCTTGTCGATGACACCCACGCCGCTGCCGTTCTGTGTGGTCATGCGCAGTATTCTGCCGTCTCATAGATCGAGATGCAAGTCCGCCATGCAGAACGCGCGTCTAGGATCCATAGGACTCATTCGAAGGAGGCAGTCATGGGCAGGACTCTGGCCGAGAAGGTCTGGGGCGACCACGTGGTCAAGGCCGGCGCGGACGGCGCACCCGATCTCATCTACATCGATCTGCACCTCGTCCACGAGGTCACGAGCCCGCAGGCCTTCGAGGGCCTCCGGCTGGCCGGGCGCCCGGTGCGGCGTCCCGACCTCACGATCGCCACCGAGGACCACAACACCCCGACGGTCGACATCGACAAGCCGATCGCCGACCTCACCTCCCGCACCCAGATCGAGACCCTGCGGAAGAACGCGGAGGAGTTCGGCATCCGGCTCCACTCGCTCGGCGACGCCGAGCAGGGCATCGTCCACGTCGTGGGACCGCAGCTGGGCCTGACCCAGCCGGGCATGACCGTGGTGTGCGGCGACTCCCACACCTCCACCCACGGCGCGTTCGGTGCGATCGCGATGGGCATCGGCACCTCCGAGGTCGAGCACGTGCTCGCCACCCAGACGCTCAGCCTCAAGCCCTTCAGGACGATGTCGATCACCGTGAACGGGGAGCTCCCGCAAGGGTCGACCTCGAAGGACATCATCCTCGCGATCATCGCGAAGATCGGCACCGGCGGCGGCCAGGGCTACGTGCTCGAGTACCGCGGCGAGGCCATCGAGAAGCTCTCGATGGATGCCCGCATGACGATCTGCAACATGTCGATCGAGGCGGGTGCCCGCGCCGGCCTGATCGCCCCCGACCAGACGACCTTCGACTACCTCCGGGGCCGCCCCCACGCGCCGCAGGGCGCGGACTGGGACGCCGCCGTCGAGTACTGGAAGACGCTGCGCACCGACGACGACGCGCAGTTCGACGCCGAGGTGGTCCTCGAGGCCGCCGACATCGAGCCCTACGTCACCTGGGGCACCAATCCCGGCCAGGGCCTGCCGCTCAGCGGGTCCGTGCCGGACCCGGAGTCGATCGGCGACGAGAACGAGAAGTCGGCGGCGCAGAACGCGCTGACGTACATGGGTCTGGCGCCGGGCACCCCGCTGCGCGAGATCGCGGTCGACACCGTGTTCCTCGGCTCCTGCACGAACAGCCGGATCGAGGACCTGCGCGGGGCGGCCGAGGTGATCCGCGGACGAACGAAGAACCCCGAGGTCCGCATGATGGTGGTCCCCGGCTCCGCTCGGGTGCGCCTCCAGGCCGAGGCGGAGGGCCTCGACCAGGTCTTCAAGGACTTCGGCGCCGAGTGGCGGTTCGCCGGCTGCTCGATGTGCCTGGGCATGAACCCCGACCAGCTGTCGGAGGGGGAGCGCTGCGCCTCGACCTCGAACCGCAACTTCGAGGGCCGCCAGGGCAAGGGCGGACGCACGCACCTCGTCAGCCCGCTCGTCGCCGCCGCGACCGCCGTGCGCGGCACCCTGTCCTCGCCCGCCGACCTCGACTGAAGCGCCACGTACCGAAAGGGGCCACCCATGGAGAAATTCACCTCCCACACCGGCGTCGGCGTGCCGCTGCGCCGCTCGAACGTCGACACCGACCAGATCATCCCCGCCGTCTACCTCAAGCGCGTCACCCGCACCGGCTTCGAGGACGCCCTGTTCGCCCGCTGGCGCAAGCAGGACGACTTCGTCCTCAACCACGAGCCCTACCGCAACGGCTCGGTGCTCGTCGCGGGCGCGGACTTCGGCACCGGCTCCTCGCGCGAGCACGCGGTCTGGGCGCTCAAGGACTACGGCTTCGCCGCGGTCCTGTCCTCCCGCTTCGCCGACATCTTCCGCGGCAACTCCGGCAAGGGCGGACTCGTCGCCGCCCAGCTCGAGCAGGAGGACATCGAGCTCATCTGGAAGATCCTCGAGAACCAGCCCGGCGCCGAGGTGACCGTCGACCTCGAGGCCCGCACGGTCGCCTGCGACACCCTCACCGTGCCGTTCCAGATCGACGACTACACCCGCTGGCGGCTCCTCGAGGGGCTCGACGACATCGGTCTGACCCTCCAGCACGAGGCCGACATCACCGCCTTCGAGGCCGAGCGCCCCGCCTTCAAGCCCGCCACGCTCCCGGCCCGCACCTGAGCCGTGCGGCCCCGCGCGTCGGCTAGCATGCGTAGGGTCACTGCAGCACGCGCGAGGAGGAACATGCTCGAGGTCCACGGAGGCACGCCGCTGGCGGGTCGCGTCCGCGTCCGCGGGGCGAAGAACCTCGTCTCCAAGGCGATGGTCGCCTCGCTGCTCGGCGACACACCCTCGGTGCTCCGCGGCGTCCCGCGGATCCGCGATGTCGAGGTCGTCACCGGGCTGCTGGACGTCCACGGGGTGAGCGTGAGCGCCGGCCCGGACTCCGGCCTCCCCGACGGCGAGCTCACCTTCGACCCGGCCGGGGCATCCCAGGGCTCGATCGTCGACATCGACGCCCACGCCGGCGCCTCGCGCATCCCGATCCTGTTCTGCGGCCCGCTGCTCCACTGCCTCGGACAGGCCTTCATCCCCGACCTCGGCGGCTGCCGGATCGGCGACCGGCCGATCGACTTCCACCTCGACGTGCTCCGGCAGTTCGGCGCCACCGTCGACAAGACCCCCGGTGGCATCCGCCTCACCGCCGCCCAGCGGCTGCGCGGCACCAAGGTCGAGCTGCCGTACCCGTCCGTCGGCGCGACCGAGCAGGTGCTCCTCACCGCGGTGCGCGCCGAGGGCATCACCGAGCTCAAGAACGCCGCGATCGAGCCCGAGATCATGGACCTCGTCGCGGTCCTGCAGAAGATGGGCGCGATCATCTCCGTCGACACCGACCGGGTGGTCCGGATCGAGGGCGTCGAGTCGATGACCGGCTACACCCACCGCGCCCTGCCCGACCGCATCGAGGCGGCGTCCTGGGCATCGGCGGCCCTCGCCACCGGCGGCGACATCGTCGTCGAGGGCGCGCACCAGCAGGACATGATCACCTTCCTCAACGTGTTCCGCAAGATCGGCGGCGCCTTCGAGGTGCTCGAGGACGGCATCCGATTCAGCCACCCCGGCGGACCGCTCAACTCGATCGTCCTCGAGACCGACGTCCACCCCGGCTTCATGACCGACTGGCAGCAGCCGCTCGTCGTCGCCCTCACCCAGGCCACCGGGCTCTCGATCATCCACGAGACCGTGTACGAGAACCGGTTCGGATTCACCGATGCGCTCGGCCGGATGGGCGCGACGATCCAGCTCTACCGCGAGTGCCTGGGCGGCACCCCGTGCCGGTTCGGCCGCCGCAACTTCCGCCACTCCGCCGTGATCTCCGGGCCCACCCCGCTGCGCGGCGCGGACATCGAGGTGCCCGACCTGCGCGGCGGGTTCTCCCACCTCATCGCCGCCCTCGCCGCCGAGGGCACCTCACGGGTGCGCGGCATCGAGCTCATCAACCGCGGCTACGAAGACTTCCTCGACAAGCTCGACGGACTGGGGGCCCGGGTGAGCGCCGGATGAGCGCCCCGGAGAGGACCGACCCTGCGACCCCGGAGCCCCGCGTGCCCAAGACCGCCAAGAAGTTCCACGCCCCGAAGTACCACGTCGAGTTCGACGACCCGGCGCTGCGGAGCCAGTACCGGTCCGCTCCCTTCATCGCCGGCCCCGTGGGCCTCCTCTACCCGCTGTTCGGGCGGATCGAGGTCCTCGGCCTCGACCGGATCCCCGAGGGTCCGGCGATCATCGTGCCCTACCACGCGAGCTACCTCGACCCGATCGCGATCGGGCTGACCCTGTGGCGCAACGGCTACCTGCCGCACTACCTCGCGAAGTCCGGGCTGTTCACCGGCATCGTGGGGGCGGTGCTCAAGCGGATCGGACAGATCCCGGTGCTCCGCGGCTCCGCCCGGGCCGGCGACTCCCTCCAGTACGCGCGCGCCGCGCTCGAGGCCGGGGAGAAGGTCGTCATCTACCCGCAGGGCACCCTGACCAAGGACCCCGAGCTGTGGCCGGAGCCCTCGAAGACCGGGGCGGCCCGGCTCGCCCTGCAGACCCGCGCCCCGGTGATCCCGCTCGCGCACTGGGGCCTGCAGAAGCCGATGCCGGTGGGTTCGAAGATCCCGAAGCCGAGCCCCGGCTCGGTGTGCACGGTGCTGTTCGGCGATCCGATCGCCTATGAGGATCTCGCCTACGACCACGACGGCATCCGCGCGCTCACCGACCGCATCACCTGCCACATCGCCGCCGGCGTGGCCCGGCTGCGCGGGGAGGAGCTGCCCGAGCGGTTCCGCGCCGCGCTCACCGAGGACCCGGAGGCCGGCCGATGAGCCGCATCGCCGTGCTCGGCGCCGGATCCTGGGGCACGACCTTCGCCGGCGTGATCGCCGACGCCGGGAACGACGTCACCCTGTGGGCGCGCCGGCCCGAGGTCGCCGAGGAGATCACCGCCCACCACACCAACCGCGCCTACCTGGGCGAGCTCGTGCTCAACGAGCGGATCACCGCGACCGCGGACCCGGCGGCAGCGCTCACCGGCGCCGAGGTCGTCGTGCTCGCGGTGCCCGCCCAGTCCCTGCGGGAGAACCTCGCCGCCTGGACCCCGCTGCTCGCACCCGATGCGATCCTCGTCAGCCTGATGAAGGGCATCGAGGTCGACACCGGGAAGCGGATGAGCGAGGTCATCGCCGATGTCTCCGGGATGCCGGGGGAGCGGATCGCGATCGTGTCCGGTCCCAACCTCGCCAAGGAGATCGCCGCCCGGCAGCCCACCGCCACCGTCGTCGCCTCGCACAGCGCGCAGACCGCGGAGCGGATCGCCGCGCTCACCGCGAACCCCTACTTCCGGCCCTACACGAACACCGACGTCACCGGCGTCGAGCTCGGCGGGGCGATCAAGAACGTCATCGCGCTCGCCGTGGGGATGTGCGACGGGCAGGGGCTCGGCGACAACTCCAAGGCCTCGGTGATCACCCGCGGTCTCGCAGAGACCTCGCGGCTGGCCCTCGACATGGGTGCCGAGCTCCACACCCTGTCCGGCCTCGCCGGGCTCGGCGACCTCGTCGCGACCTGCGCCTCGCCGCTGTCGCGCAACCGCTCGTTCGGCCGGCTGCTCGGGGAGGGTCTCACCCTCGAGGAGGCCGCTGCCCGCACCCGGCAGACCGCCGAGGGCGTGAAGTCCGCCGCCGCAGTGCTCGAGCTCGGCCGCTCCCGCGGCGTCGAGCTGCCGATCACCCAGGCCGTCGTCGCGGTGCTCGGCGGGCGCCTGCGTGTTGACGAACTCGCCGGATTGCTATTGGCTCGGAAGAGGAAGACCGAAGGACCGACGCACTAGCCGACCGATACCCGAGGAGTCGCCATGACCGAATTCCACAACTCGCCGTTCGCCAACCTCAACGAGGTCCCGCGCTTCGAGCTCACCAGCGAGGACATCACCGAAGGCGGCGAGCTCGCCGCGGCGCAGCGCTCCGGGATCATGGGCGTGCCCGGCGGCGAGGACGTCTCCCCGCAGCTGTCCTGGTCCGGGTTCCCCGCGGAGACCAAGGCCTTCGCGGTGACCTGCTACGACCCCGAGGCGCCCACCGGCTCCGGCTTCTGGCACTGGGTCGTCGCCGACCTCCCCGCCGACGTCACCGCGCTCCCGACGAACGCCGGCGACCCCGACGCCGGGCTCCTGCCCGAGGCCGCGGTCACCATGCGCAACGACGCCGGGGAGCCCCGCTTCGTCGGCGCCGCCCCGCCGGAGGGCCACGGCCCGCACCGCTACTTCTTCATCGTCCACGCGCTGTCCGAGCCGCTCGGCCTCGACGACTCGGCGTCCCCGGCCTTCGTCGGCTTCAACCTGTTCTTCAAGTCCATCGGGCGCGCCTGGATCGAAACCACTTTCGAGGCGAAGTAATCTGGGGGGATGACTCCCGCAGACACCCGTCCGCTCGTCGCCGTGCTGTTCGGCGGCCGTTCGCCGGAGCACTCCGTCAGCTGCGTCACGGCTGCCGGGGTGCTCGCGGCGATCGACCCCGCGCAGTACCGGGCGCTGGCGATCGGCATCACCCAGGACGGCACGTGGCGGCTCGTCGAGGACTGGCAGGACATGCACTTCGACGCCGCGGCGATGCCGGAGGTCGCCGACGACGGCACCGCGGTGATCCCGCCGATCGCCGCCACCGGGGCCCCGCTGCTCCACCGGGACGCCGGCGGTGCGGTCACCGAGCTCGGCGCGGTCGATGTCTACTTCCCCATGCTCCACGGCCCGTTCGGCGAGGACGGCACGATCCAGGGCTTCTTCGAGCTCTCCGGCACCCCCTACGTGGGCTCGGGCGTCTACGCCTCCGCGGCGAGCATGGACAAGCACTTCATGAAGATCGTGCTCCGCGCCGCCGGCCTCGAGGTGTGCCCGTGGGAGCGGGTGACCGACCGTGAATGGCAGGCCGACCCCGCCGCCGTGACGGAGCGCGTCACCGGCCTCGGCTTCCCCGTTTTCGTCAAGCCCGCGCGCGCCGGCTCGAGCGTCGGCGTGTCCAAGGTCGCCGACGCCCCAGGACTCGCCGCGGCGTTCGCCGAGGCCTTCGCCCACGACCACAAGGTCATCGTCGAGCCCATGGTCACCGGCCGCGAGATCGAGTGCGGGGTGCTCGGCTCGATCCACCGCGAGCCCGCCCGGGCGAGCGAGCTCGGGGAGATCACCGTCGTCGGCGATCACGAGTTCTACGACTTCGAGGCGAAGTACCTCGACGGCGATGCCGTCGTCCTCAGCTGTCCCGCGGACCTCGACAGCGAGGTCGCCGACCGCGTGCGAGCCGCCTCGGTCCGGGCCTTCGAAGCCTTCGACTGCACCGGCCTGGCCCGCGTCGACACTTTCGTCACCCCCGCCGGCGAGGTCGTCATCAACGAGATCAACACCCTGCCCGGCATGACGCCGAGCTCGATGTTCCCCCGCATGTGGGAGGCGAGCGGCGTCGACTACCCGAGCGTCGTCGCCGAGCTCATCCGCACCGCGCTCGAGGACGTCCCCGCCGCCGCTCCCGGCATCTCCGCCTGAGCGGCAGCCGCCGGTCGGGCGGACAGCGCTCAGCTCTCGGGCGCCTCGGGCACCTGCTCGGCGTCCTGGGCGCCCACGCACTCACCGGTCTGCTCGAGCACGGTGACCGCGGGGGACACCGTGGACAGCACCGTCGCCCCGGACACCCGGGTCGGGTCGAGGATCACCTCGACGGCGGGCGTGCGCCCGTAGGTGACGAACGTCCACGACTCCTCGGACTCCTCGGTGGAGATCCAGTCCACTCCGTCGACGGTGACGCAGCGGTCCGTCGTGGGCGCCGGCGGCTCCATCCCGCAGCGCGCGATCGCGAGCGCCGGATCCCCCCAGGCCTCGGTGCCCTGCGCCGAGGTGTCGCGGTCCGGGGTCCCGTCGATCTCATCGGGCATCCGCAGCATGACCTCCGCACAGGCCGGGTCGTGCGCCTGCGGGGCCGGCTCGAGGACGAGGGCCGGGGTGCAGGCCGCGAGCACGGGTGCGAGGACGAGGAGCGGGAGGAGGCGACGGAGCATGCCTCCCAGGGTAGTCCGCTTGGCATACTGGGGGACTATGACCCCTCCTGCCGACTCCGTGAACTCCGCCGCGAACCCCACCCTCGAAGCGCTCGGGGAGGACGGGGTGCTCGCCCGGATCCTCGCGCGGCTGCCCGCCCCGGACCCCGCCCGGGTGCCGGTGGGGCCCGGCGACGACGCCGCGGTGTCCCGGATCGAGGGTCGTCTGGTCACCACCGCGGACATGCTCGTCGAGGGGGAGGACTTCCTGCCCGCCTGGTGCGATCCGGTGCGACTGGGCGTCAAGGCCGCCGCCCAGAATCTCGCCGACGTCCACGCGATGGGCGCCGCCCCGCACGGGCTCGTCATCTCCCTCGGTGCTCCCGGCACCACCCCGGTGGACGTGCTCACCGGGATCATGGACGGGTTCGCGGCCGAGGCGCGGCGCGCCGGGGCGAGCGTGCTCGGCGGCGACCTGTCCGGCGGCCCCTGCCTCATCGTGTCCGTCACCGCGCTCGGCACGCTGACCGGGCCCGCGGTGCTCCGCTCCGGAGCCCGGCCCGGCGATGCGGTCGTGCTCGCCGGCACCCTCGGCCGGGCGGCCGCCGGCCTCGACCTCCTCCTCGCCGGGTGCGCCCCCGAGGGCGCCCCGGCGGACCTCGCCGCTCTCATCGAGGTGCAGCGTGCCCCGCGCCCGGACTACGCCGCGGCCGCAACGATCGCCGGGTCCGCGCACGCCCTCATCGACGCCTCCGACGGACTCGCCGGCGATCTCGGCCGGGTCGCCCGCGCCTCGGGGGTGGCCGCCGCGCTCGACCGCGACGCCCTCACCGCGCTCGCCGCGCCCCTGGTCCCGGCGGCCCGCGCGCTCGGGGACCCCGACCCCGCGGCCCGCGCCCTCCACTGGGTGCTCACCGGGGGAGAGGACCACGGGTTCATCGCCACCGTGGATCCGGGGCGCATTCCGGTAGGCTGGACGCGCATCGGCACGTGCCGGGCGGGCGATTCCGGCGTCTCCCTCGACGGGGAGCCGGTCGCCGACACCGCATTCAGGCATTTCACGGGGGACAGGTGAGCACGGAGGAGGACCCGGTCCGACTCAACGGTCGGCTGGCCGCCCGCTGGGCCCGCCGCACCGTGGAGCGGCTGCGCCGCGAGCGCAACGACATCAACGCGCTCAATGTGTTCCCCGTCCCCGACGGCGACACCGGGTCGAACCTCTACCACACCGTGCGCAGCGCCTACCGCGCGGTGGAGAGCCTGTCCGGCTCCGTCACCCTCCCCGAGGTCATCGGCGCGATGGCCACCGGCGCGCTGCGCGGGGCGCGGGGCAACTCCGGCCTCATCCTGTCCGTCGCGCTGCGCGGCGTCGCCGACGCCCTCGAAGGCGTCACCGTGCTCGACGCGCCCGCCTTCGCCTCGGCCCTCGAGCTCGCCGCCCTCCGCGCCCGGGAGGCCGTCGCCGACCCCGTCGACGGCACCATGCTCACCGTGCTCGAGGCGATGGCCGCCGAAGCCCGCACGCGTGCCGAGGCCGGGGACACCCTCATCGCACAGATCGAGGCGGTCCGCGCCCGCTCCCGCGCCGCCCTGCGGGAGACCACCGGTCAGCTCGACGTGCTGTTCGAGGCGAACATCGTCGACGCCGGGTCCACCGGCATCGTCGAGCTGTTCGACCTCCTCTACCTCACCGTCACCGGGCGCGCCCCGACCTCCGAGCGCGGCATCGCCCACGACGCGTCCGCAGGCGTCGCCCTCCCGGTCCTCACCGGCGGCGGCCACGGCGACGGCGAGGACGCCCTCGAGCTCGTGTTCCACCTCGCGGAGGAGAAGGACCGCACCCGCCCGGTCAAGCGGCTGCTCGCCAAGGCGCGCGGCACCTCCGTCGTCGTGTCGTGGCCGATGGTCCACGTCCATGTCCCCGACGAGGAGCACGCGCTCGCGGTGCTCACCGCCTGCGACGCCTACGGGGTGTCCGACCTGCGTGTCGAGGACCTGTCGGTGACCGGGGGGAGCGACACCCGGACCACGGTGATCGCGTTCGCCAGCGGAGTCGGGCTGCTGTTCGCCTGCGGGCTGCAGGACGCGCTGGTCCTCGACTCCGACCACCCCGCCGTCCACGAGCGCCTCACCGAGCTCATCGCCGACGCCTCCTCCCCGGTCGTCGTCGTGCCCGACAGCGCCGCCGCGCTCAAGCGCGTGCAGGCCGCCCACGGCACGGCCGAGGACGTGAGCATCGTGCGCTCCCGCTCGGTCGCCGCAGTGCTCTCCGCGCTCGCCGTCCACGATGCGGCCGAGGACCCGCGCGTCATCCACGCCGACATGTCCGAGGCCGCCGCAGCCACCCGGGTGGGCGCGGTGGTGCAGGCCCGCACCGGTTCCGCCGGCCCCCTGATGTTCGAGACCGGCGATCTCCTCACCGTCATCGACGGCCGGATCCGCGCCGTCGAGACCGACCCCGTCGAGGCCGTCGTCGCGCTCGCCGAACGACTGCTCGGCGCGGGCGGGGAGCTCCTCACCGTCGTCACCGGCGCCCGGCTGCCGGAAACGGTGGGCGCCGCGCTGTCCGCGCACCTCGCGCACGCCCACCCGGAGATCTCCGTCGAGACCGTCCACAGCCTGCACCCGCGCGGCTACGCGGTGCTCGGCGTCGAATAGGACCGGGCGGACGGGAGGCACCCCATGAGCACCGACACCCCGCTGGCGAAGCTGATCTCCCGCAAGCGCGATCTCACCGACCTCGCGACCGTCGGCATCACCACCCTCGAGGACGCGCTGCGCCACTTCCCCCGCACCTACGTGGTGCCCGGGGAGGTCACCCCGCTCGATGCGCTCGTGCCCGACACCGTCGCCGTGGTGAGCGCCCGCGTGGTGCGCGTGACCGCCAAGCAGCTCGCGAACCGGAAGTCGCTCACCACCGTCGTGCTCTCCGACGGCCTGTCCGACGTCGAAGCGCCGTTCTTCAACCAGCCGTGGATCGCGAACACGCTCACCACCGGCCGGCACGTGGCGCTCACCGGCAAGGTCACCCTGTACCGCGGGACCGTGCAGATCGCCTCGCCGCGCTGGCTCAACCCGACCGGCACGGAATCGCTCGACGACGAGGACCTGTCCGTGCCGATCCCCGTCTACCGGGCGACGAGCACGATCGCGACGACCCGCATCCAGCGGCTCATCCGCGTCCTCCTCGACACCGCCCCGCCCGAGGCCTTCGCCGACCCGATCGCCGACGAGATCCGCGCCGTCAACGGCCTGCCCGACTACCGCACCGCGCTCGAATGGATGCACCGGCCCGTCGACGAGCACCAGCCGCAGCGCGCCCGACGGCGCTGGAAGTTCGAGGAGGCCTATGCGCTGCAGGCCGAGCTGCTGTCCCGCAAGGCGCTCGCCGCCGACGACCGGGCCATCGCCCTGCCCGGTGCCGGTGCCGGTGACGGGGACGAGGACGGGGCACCGCGCTCCGCCGGGCTGCTCGGCACCTTCGACGCGGGCCTGCCCTTCGCCCTCACCGGCTCCCAGCACGCGGTCGGCGACGCGATCGCGACCGACCTCGCCGGGGAGGAGCCGATGAACCGCCTGCTCCACGGCGACGTGGGCTCCGGCAAGACGCTCGTCGCCCTGCGCGCCATGCTCCAGGCCGTCGACTCCGGCGCCCAGGCCGCCCTCCTCGCCCCGACCGAGGTGCTCGCCGCCCAGCACCACCGCTCGCTCCTGCGCTACCTCGGCGGCCTCGCCGAACCCGACGGCCTGTTCGACCCGAGCGGAGCGGCGGGGGACCTCACCACGGTGTGGGCCGGGGCCGGCAGTCCGGGCGCGCGCCGGGTGCGCGTCGGGCTGCTCACCGGATCGCTGTCGACCGCCGAGCGCAAGCGGCTCCTCCTCGACCTCGTGTCCGGGCGGATCGACATCCTCGTCGGCACCCATGCCCTGCTGTCGGACACGACGATGTTCTCCCGCCTCGGCCTCGTCGTCGTCGACGAGCAGCACCGGTTCGGTGTGCGGCAGCGGGAGAGCCTGCGGGCCAAGGGCGGCGACCGGATCCCGCACACCCTCGTCATGACCGCGACCCCGATCCCGCGCACCGTCGCGATGACGGTGTTCGGCGACCTCGACGTGTCCGTGCTCTCCGACATGCCCGGCGGGACCCGGGAGATCACCAGCCACGCGGTGTCGCTCGACGCCCACCCCCGCTGGCTCGGCCGGATCCTCGAGATCGTGGGGGAGAGCGGGGCGCGCGGCGAGCAGACCTTCATCGTCGCCTCCCGGATCGAGACCCAGCCGCCGGAGATCGACGCCGAGGGCGAACCCGTGCCCGAGGTGCTCGGCGTCGACGACCTCGTCGCCCGCGTGCAGGAGCACCCGGCCGTCGCCGGCCTGCGGGTCGCGAGCCTCCACGGGCGGATGGACGCGGCCCACAAGGACACGGTGATGCGGCTGTTCGCCGCCGGGGAGATCGACGTCCTCGTCGCGACCACCGTCATCGAGGTCGGCATCGACGTGCCCAACGCCCGCACCATGGTCGTCTACGACGCCGATCGGTTCGGCGTCGCCCAGCTCCACCAGCTGCGCGGGCGGGTGGGCCGCGACGGCTCGGCCGCCACCTGCTTCCTCGTCACCCGCCGCGCCGCCGGATCCGAGGCGATGGAGCGGCTCGAGACGGTCGCTGCGACACTCGACGGCTTCGCGCTCGCCGAGTACGACGTCGAGCAGCGCCGCGAGGGCGACGTGCTCGGCCGCGCCCAGTCCGGCCGCGGCAGCTCCCTGCGCCACCTGTCGGTGATCCGCGACGTCGAGATCATCGAGCAGGCGCGCGAGGCCGCCCGGCAGGTCGTCGCCGCCGACCCGGGCCTGACCGGGCAGCCGGCCCTGCGGGCGGCCATCGACCGGATCCTCGGGGCGGCGGACGAGGACTGGATCGAGGCCGGCTGATGCGGATCATCGCAGGCACCCACCGCGGCCGGCCGCTGAGCGCGCCGCCCGGCGACGGCACCCGGCCGACCTCCGACCGGGTGCGCGAATCACTGTTCTCCTCCCTCGCCGCGCTGGGCGTGCTCGACGGAGCGCGGGTGCTCGACGTGTTCGCCGGCTCCGGGGCGCTCGGCCTCGAGGCGCTGAGCCGGGGGGCTGCGCGCGCGGTGTTCGTCGAGAAGGCGGCTTCGGTGGCCCGGGTCATCACCGGCAACATCCGCTCCCTCGGGTTCGACGACCGGGCCGAGGTGCTCACCCGGCAGGCGACGACGGCGCTGCGGGAGCGCCCGGCCCGCTCGGCCGATCTCGTGTTCGCCGACCCGCCCTATCCGCTGGGCGAGTCGGACGTCGCCGAGGTGCTCGCGCTCCTCGTGCCCGTCCTCGCCGGGGTGGACTCCCTCGTCGTGCTCGAGCGCTCCTCGCGCTCCCCGGCCCCCGCGCTGCCCGCCGATCTCGAGGTGTACCGCGAGAGGACGACGGGGGAGACCCGACTGTGGCTCCTCCAGCTCACCGAGGACGCCGCCCGGGAGGCCGCAGCGGGTGAGCATTAGGATGGCCGCATGAAGGTAGTCCTGCCCGGGTCCTACGATCCCGTCACCGTCGGCCACATCGACATCGCCGCGCGCGCCTCGGCCCTGTTCGACGAGGTCGTCGTCGCCGTCGTGCACAACCCCTCGAAGACGGGCAACTTCCCGCTGGCCCAGCGCATCGCGCTCATCACCGCCGGGCTCGAGGAGGACGCACGCACCGCGGCGGCTGAGAACATCGTCATCGACGACGTGCCCGGCGGCCTGCTCGTCGACTACTGCCGGGACATCGGGGCGCGCGCGGTGATCAAGGGCCTGCGCTCGGGCACCGACTTCGCCTACGAGCTGCCGATGGCGCTGATGAACCGCCACCTCACCGAGCTCGAGACGATCTTCGTCCCCGGCGACCCGCGCTTCGAGCACGTGTCCTCCTCCCTCATCCGGGAGGTCCACGCACTCGGCGGCGACGTCTCCGGCCTCGTGCCCGCCGCTGTCCTGGAGGCGATGGACGCGAAGCGCGGATGACCGCGAGCGCCGAACGCGCGCACTCCGGGCGGCGCGGACCCGGCTGGTTCACCGCGCTCATCGTCTACACCCTCATCGTCCACGCCGCCTACAACGGGCTGCGCGTGCTCATCTCCTACCGCACCCTCGAGCTCGGCGGCGGGGCGGGGGTGCTCGGCCTCGTCACCGCCACCTACTCGCTCGCCCCGCT
This sequence comes from Brevibacterium sp. R8603A2, assembly GCF_023072605.1. Lineage (NCBI taxonomy): Bacteria > Bacillati > Actinomycetota > Actinomycetes > Micrococcales > Brevibacteriaceae > Brevibacterium > Brevibacterium sp. R8603A2. Next base: position 163,179 of record NZ_JALLGN010000002.1, on the reverse strand, counting down.
GCTCGCCGCGATCCCGATCGGTCGCTGGGTGGACCGCGGCTACGCGATGCCGGTGATGTGGATCGGCACCGTGCTCACGATCCTCCCGGCCGCCGGCGCCGCCTGGTCCCCGGGGGTGGCGGTGCTGCTCGCGGCGAACATGGCGCTCGGCATGGGGCAGGTGCTCACCACCGTGTCCGGGCAGGCACTCATCCCGCAGTCCTTCGCGCAGTCCGACCTCAACCGTCGCTTCGGCACGCTCACCGTCGGGGTCTCCGCCGGGCAGGCGGTCGGCGTGCCGGTGGCCGGCCTCATCGCCGGCACCGGCGGGGCCGACGCCCACGTGCAGCCGGCGATGTGGGCGATGGCCGGGATCGCCGCGCTCGCGGTGCCGGCGATGGTCGGCATCACGCGCCGCCCGGCGGTGCGCCACGTACCCAGGGCGGAGGCGCGCTCGAGCGTCCGCTCGCCGCTCGCCATCCTCGGCACCCGGGGGATGAAGCCGGCGATCTTCGCCTCGATGGCCACGCTCGCCGCCGTCGACATCATGACCGCCTACCTGCCGCTCATCGGCCAGCGCTACGGCCTCGGGGTGCAGGCGGTGGCCGCGCTCCTCACCCTGCGCACGCTCGCCTCGATCGTGTCCCGGCTCTCCATCGGACGGCTCACCCGGCTCGTCCACTTCACCCGCCTGCTCGCGCTCGCCAGCCTGACCGGGGGGATCGCGCTCCTCCTCATCCCGGTGCAGCCGCGGTTCTGGGTGCTCGCGATCCTCATGGTCGCCGCCGGGTTCGCCTTCGGGCTCACGCAGCCGATGACGATGACCTGGGTGTCGACGCTCGCCGACCCCGCGAACCGGGCCGCGGTGCTCTCGATCCGGCTCGCCGGCAACCGGCTGAGCCAGGTCGTCATCCCCACCGCGGCGGCCGGGGTCGCGGCTTTCGGGCCGACCGGGGCGGTGTTCCTGCTGTCCGGTGCGCTCCTCCTCACTGCCGCCGGATCGACCGCGCTGCGCGGGGCTCCGCCGACTGGAAGTTCACCTCGGGAGCGTCTAGACTAGTGTCTCGCGTGTCATCCGCGGGGTCCGATCCCGGCGTGTGCGGCATCGACGATGGAGGTGAGACATGAGGAACCGATCCGAACTCGTGCTCGACCTCCGCAAGCTGGGTCTCATCGACAGGCCCGGGGAGTGGTCGAGGCTGGACACCACGGTACCGGCTCCCGAGGACCTGCGGATCGAGATGATCGGTGTGCCCGAGGGTTCGCCGATCGAGCTCGCACTGCAGCTCGAGAGCGTCGTCGAGGGGATCTACGTCTCCGGCAGCGTCCGCGCTGCGGCTCAGGGGCAGGATGCCCGGACGCTCGAGGATCTGGAGTTGCCGCTCGATGTGGCGATCACAGAGCTCTTCGTCTACGAGCGCGAGCCCGGGGACGAGGAGTCGTACACGGTCGATCGTGACCGGATCGACCTCGAACCGGCGATCCGGGACGCCGTCGTGATGGCCCTGCCGTTCCGCCCCGTCAAGGACGAGGACGAGGACGGCGAGGCCTTCCGGTACACGCTGGGCGAGGATCTGCCCGAGAGCGTGCCGGAGACGGACCCCCGCTGGTCGGCACTGAAGAACTTGTTGGACGAGAAGAAAGAGAGCTAGACGTGGCTGTTCCGAAGCGCAAGATGTCGCGCAGCAACACCCGCCACCGTCGTTCGCAGTGGAAGGCCCAGGTTCCGACCCTGGTCAAGACTGTGGAGAACGGTCGCGTTGTGTACTCGCGCCCCCACCAGGCCAAGGTCGTCGAGGACTCCGCCGGCACCCCGCTGTTCCTTGAGTACAAGGGACGCAAGGTCGCCGACATCTGATCACGCCCACCGGCTGATCAGTACGCGATCCGTGGAGTCCCACCCGGACCTGCACCATCTCAACGAGCGTCTCGGAGTCGATATCGACCCCGGGACGCTTCGTCTTGCCCTCACGCATCGGAGCTTCGCGTTCGAGAACGGGGGCATCCCGACGAACGAGCGGCTCGAGTTCCTCGGCGACGCGGTGCTCCAGCTCGTCGCCACCGAATCGCTCTTCCGCGACAACCCCGACCTGCCGGAGGGCCGCCTGGCGAAGATGCGCTCGGCCGTGGTCAACACCCGCGCCCTCGCCGCGATCGGCCGCGGGCTGGGGATCGGGGAGTTCATCTTCCTCGGCAAGGGGGAGGAGCTCACCGGCGGCCGCGACAAGGACTCGATCCTCGCCGACACCGTCGAATCGCTCATCGGGGCGACGTACATCGGCTGCGGGCCCGAGGACGCCTTCGCGCTCGTCCACCGGCTCGTCGACGACATGCTCTGCGACGCAGTGCAGCTCGGCGCCGGCATGGACTACAAGACGACGCTCCAGGAGGCCGCCGCGGACCTCGCGCTCGGGCCGGTGAGCTACGCGCTCGACTCCCGCGGGCCCGACCACGCGCGCGTCTTCACCGCCACCGTGCTGCTCGGCGACACCGAATGGGGCAGCGGCGAGGGCACCTCGAAGAAGAACGCCGAGGCGCGCGCCGCCGAGGCCGCCGTGCGCACCATCGCGGTGCAGCACCCCGACTACCGCCGCTGATGCGCTCGCCAGCCCCTGCCGCCCGGTCGCCCCGTGCCTGAGCTGCCCGAGGTCGAGAGCGTCGCGAGCGGCCTGCGGACCTGGGCCGCCGGCCGTCGGGTCACCGGGGTGCGGGTCCTCGATCCGCGGATCCTCGGCACCACCTCGAACCGGACCATCGCCGCCGGTGCGGTCGAGGAGTTCACGGAGCTCCTCACCGGGCGGGAGATCGCCGCGGTGGAGCGCCGGGGCAAGTTCCTCTGGCTGCCGTTGGCGCCCGAGCGGGGTCCGTGGCGCCCGGGCCGGGCCGTCGACCCGAGCGGCCCGCCGCTCGCGCTCTCCGTGCACCTCGGGATGAGCGGTCAGTTCCGCGTCCACACGCCGGCCGACCCGCTCCACCGCCACACCCGGGCGGTCCTCGACCTCGCCGGTCCGGGCCCGGCCGAAGCCGACCCCGCAGCTCCTCCCACCGAGCTCCGGTTCCTCGACCAGCGGATCTTCGGGCACCTCGGCGTCGAGCCCCTCGTTCCCGACCCGCACCGGCCCGGTGCGCAGCCGGACGGCAGCGCGGGACTCGTGCCCGGTTCGGCCGCGCACATCGCGCCCGACCCGCTCGAGCCCGGCTTCGACCTCGAGGCCGTCGCCCGCCGGATCCAGCGGAAGCGCACTGCGCTCAAGATCGCGCTCCTCGACCAGACGACGGTGAGCGGGATCGGCAACATCTACGCCGACGAGGCGCTGTTCGCCGCCGGCGTCCACCCGCTCGCCCCGGCGGACTCCACCCGGATCTCGCGCATCCGTGCCGTGCTCGCCGCGGCGGATGCGGTCATGCGGGCCTCGCTCGAGCAGGGCGGTACGAGCTTCGACGCGCTCTACGTCCACGTCAACGGCGAATCCGGCTATTTTGCCCGCAGCCTGAATGCCTACGGTCTTGCTGGCCAGCCTTGCATGCGCTGCGGGACGTCGATCGTGCGGGAGAAGTTCATGAACCGATCGAGTTTCTTCTGCCCTGTCTGCCAGCGGAAACGCTAGTTCGATCGGTCGCCTGCGACGCGATCACAAACAGGGGATCGGGCTACATCGCCATGGCGTCGCCTCGTTTCCCGATACGTCAATGTAGGACGATCACCGTCGCTCCAGAAGCGCTCCGGTCACGGTATTCTCTCGCACCGCGCGTGGGCGTCGATGCGGACACTGCAGTTCCACGGCACGAACCGGCAGTGGTGAGGACAGGGCGATTTGCCCAGTTCGGGGTGGGCACTGACTTGCAGCGGCGGTCCATGAGACCCGTTCAATCGACGAAGCCGTCGAGGCTGACTGACGGTCTTCCTTTCACAACTTTCGACGTCTGACGAGGACCTACAGGTAGCGACACACCTGATCGGCGCTGCAGGTCTCCGGCTCGGGGTGCGCTGCATCGTCCCGGAGGTCCGTGATGGTGTCGCGCAGTGCGGACAGCTGGGAGATCTGCTGCTCGATGTCGTGCAGGCGCGCGTCGAGCAGGTCGCGCACGTGGTCGCACGGGGCACGTCCGGCGTCGCGGATGTCCATGATCTGGCGGATCTGGGCGAGGGTGAGGCCGGCGGCCTGGCCGCGGTGGACGAAGTCGACACGTGCGATCGCGTCCGGCGGGTAGTCACGGTACCCCGACGACGTCCTGCCGGGCGGCGGTAGCAGCCCCTGCTCCTCGTAGAACCTCAGGGTCTTGGCCGTGGTGCCGGCCGCCTGTGCGAGCTCCCCGATCTTCACGCCGTCCTCCGATCGTGTCGCGGCCGTACTTGACCTTCCCCTGTACTGGAAGGTCCAGCATAGTTGATGACGGAACAGAAGACCAAGGACTGACAGGAGCAGGGATGCCTACGAAGTACGACCTCGCCATCATCGGATCGGGCGGCGGAGCGTTCGCCGCCGCGATCCGTGCGAACACGCTCGGCAAGTCGGTGGTGATGATCGAGCGCGGGACGCTCGGCGGAACCTGCGTGAACACCGGCTGCGTGCCGTCGAAGGCGCTCATCGCCGCCGCCGACGCGCGGCACTCCGCGGCCGACGCCGCCGACCGTTTCCCGGGGATCGAAACGTCGGCGGATCCGGTGGACATGCCGGCGCTGATCGGGAGCAAGCAGGACCTGGTCGAGGGCCTGCGAGGCGAGAAGTACGTCGATGTCGCCGAGGCGTACGGATGGCACGTCCGCAAGGGCGACGCCTCGTTCGCCGGCACCCCCGACGCGCCGGTCCTGGAGGTCGTCGGACCCGACGGGGCCGTCGGGACCATCGAGGCTGACCAGTACCTGGTCGCGACCGGATCCCGGCCATGGGCCCCGCCGATCGAGGGCCTGGAAGAGGCCGGGTACCTGACCTCGACCACGGCGATGGAGCTGACGGCGGTGCCGAAGTCGCTGCTGGTGCTCGGCGGCGGCTACGTGGCGCTGGAGCAGGCCCAGCTGTATGCGCGTCTCGGGGCGAAGGTGACCCTGCTGGTCCGTTCCCGGCTGGCGTCGAAGGAGGAGCTGGAGGTGTCCAATGCCCTGGCCGAGGTCTTCTCCGACGAGGGCATCCGAGTGGTCCGCCGAGTGGTCCCGACCCGCGTCGCCCGCGACGCGGACGGACAGGTCGTCGTCACCGCCGACGTGTCCGGCGGATCGCAGGACTTCCGCGCCGACCAGGTTCTGGTCGCGCTCGGCCGACGGCCGGTCACCGAGGGACTCAACCTCGAGGCGGTGGAGGTGAAGACTGGCGACGCCGGGCAGATCGTCGTCTCTGACCAGCTGCAGTCGTCCAACCCCCGGGTCTGGGCCGCGGGGGACGTCACCGGGCACCCCGAGTTCGTCTATGTCGCCGCCCACCACGGCACCCTCGTGGCTGAGAACGCGTTCACAGATGCCCAGAAGCCGGTGGACTACGCGAGGCTGCCCCGGGTGACGTTCACCTCTCCTGCCATCGGCGCGGTCGGGATGACCGAGAAGCAGGTCCTCGAGGCGGGGATCCGCTGCGACTGCCGCGTCCTGCCCCTGCACTACGTGCCCCGCGCGCTGGTCAATCGCGACACCCGCGGCTTCATCAAGATGGTCGCCGACGCGGACACCGGGGAGATCCTGGGGCTGACCGCGGTCGCCAAGGACGCGGGGGAGCTGGCCGCCGCCGGGGTCCACGTGCTCGGCAAGACCATCGCCGAGGTCGCCGACGCCTGGGCACCCTACCTGACCATGGCCGAGGGCATCCGGATCGTCGCCAAGGCCTTCACCGCCGACGTCGCCAAGCTGTCCTGCTGCGCATGACCCGTCCTGAAGACAGCGAATACCCGAACCCAGAACTGGAGGAATCCGCAATGACCGATCTCAGCACACGACTGCCCGAGCGGCTCAGCCGGACCGAGGAGACCGGCCTCGATCCCGGCCTGCTGATCCCGCTGCTTCGGCTTCTCGCCGACGGCGATCCCGTCACGGTCGAGCAGCTCGCCACGGCCGCGGGCCGCACACCCGAGCAGGTCAGGAGCGGGCTGGCAGCGGTGCCCGACACCGAGTACGACGACCTGGGTCGGATCGTCGGCCAGGGCCTCACCCTGCGGCCCACCCCGCACCGGTTCACCGCGTCAGGAGAAGGGCTCTACACCTGGTGCGCGCTGGACACCCTGGTCTTCCCGGCGCTTCTCGGCCGCCCAGCGCGCGTGGAGTCGGTCTCCCCGGCCAGCGGCGAGATGATCCGCGTCGCCGTCGATCCGGTCGCCGGAGCCATAAGCATCGAGCCCGCCACTGCCGTGGTCTCGCTGATGAATCCGGACCAGATCACCTCGATCCGATCGTCGTTCTGCAACCAGGTGCACTACTTCACCTCTGTTGGCGACGCTGCCGAGTGGCTCGCCGAGCATCCCGGGGCCGAGGCGGTGCCGGTGGCCGAGGCGCATCGGATCGGAGCCGAACTCGCCGCGCGCCTGCTCGACCGGTCCCAGGGTGATGTCTCGGCGGCCGACGACTGCCGCCGCTGCTGCTGACCCAAGGCTTCGAGAGATTCGAGATACAGATGACATCAGAACACTATGACCGGCCAGGTGGCGGAGGCCTGCTCTTCGGGGCAGGTGCAGTGCTGCTCATGGCCGTCTGCTGCGCACTGCCATTGCTCATAGCCGGGGGAGTGCTCGCCGGCGTCGGAGGCCTCCTCGGCAGCCCCTGGGTGATCGGTGCGGGCATCGCGCTCGTCGCGCTCGTCCTGCTGGTCGTCGCCCGCCGCCGAGCCCGCCACGGCCGCACCGGACCCGACTGCTGCCTGCCGACCGACCCCACCCACCCCGCCGACCCGAAGGACGACCAGAACCGATGACGATATCCCTCACCCGCCGCACAACCCTTTCGCTCGCAGGCCTCCTGATCGTGGGTTCTCTGGCCTTGAGTGCCTGTGGTAGCGCCGACGAGGACAGGTCCTCCGCAGACGCCGGCTCGCCCGCACCCGTGACCAGTATCGACGGCCAGCAAATCAGCCTGCCAGCCGCTGGGAAGCCCACCGCCGTGTTCTTCTTCTCCGTCGGCTGCGGCGAATGCGTCGGCGGCGTCCGGTCCCTCGGTGAAGCCGCCGCCAGCGCCGAGGACAACGGCACTGATGCACAGTTCCTCGCCGTCGACATGGATCCGCGCGAGCCCAAGGAGACCATTGAGGGCTTCATGGAGTACGTCGAGGCCGAACACGTCCCCGCCGCCATCGACGAGGGCGCGGTCCTGTCGCAGCGCTTCGACGTCGCCGCGCTGTCCACCCTGATCATCGTCGACGCCGACGGCAAGGTGACATTCCGCGCCACCGACCCCGCCGCCGACACGATCGTCGCCGAGCTCGAGAAGGCCGGGGCCTGAGCCATGGGTGGACTTCTCGCGCTCGCTTTCGCCGCCGGGATGATCGCCCCGGTCAATCCCTGCGGCTTTGCCCTGCTCCCGGCGTGGATCACCCACGCGCTGGGCGACGCCGCATCCTCCCCGGCCCCGGTGCGCCTCCTGCGATCGCTGCGGGCAGGCCTCGCCGTGACGATCGGGTTCGCAGGCACGCTGGCGCTGGCGGGTATCGCTGTGAGCGCCGGAGCGCGGAGCCTGATCCAGGCCGCTCCAGCACTGGGGCTCGCCGTCGGCGTCGTGCTCGTCCTGTTCGGCGCGGCGATGCTGGCCGGTCGCTCGTTCTCGCTCCGGCTGCCCGGCATCCCCAGCCGGGTCACGGCGCGTCCGCCGAGCACCGCACGCATGGTCGTCTTCGGGGTCGGCTACGCCGCGGCGTCGCTGTCGTGCACCTTCGGCGTACTCCTGGCCGTCATCGCGCAGGCCCAGGCCACAGCCAGCTTCGCAGGGCTGCTCCTCGTGTTCGGCGTGTACGCCGCGGGCTCTGCCACCGTCTTGCTGATCGTCGCCGTTGCCGCCGCCGCAGCAGGTTCGGCGCTGTCGCGACGCATCGCATCGCTGGCGCGCTATGGGCCCAGGATTACTGCCTTCGTCCTCGTACTCACCGGTGCCTATCTGGCCTGGTACTGGTACCCGGCCGCCACCGGCGACGCTGCCGCCTCCAGTCGCACCAACGCCGTCGCCGGAGTCGCCACTGCGGTGTCGGGCTGGGTCCAAGGACACGTCGGTGTCGTCACCGGAGTGTCCGTCGCCGCCGTGATCGTCGTGCTGCTGATCGGGACCCTCAGCCGTCGCCGCCGCGCCAGCCTCCGGAAGACTGAGGCAGACTGCTGCGCCCCGGAGCCAGCGCGCTCTGCCGACGACCGGCAGAGCGCAGAAACCGAGTGACCACAACCCTGGCCGATGGCCGTGGACGAATGGCTCGACGTCGCCGCCTCGGCAGAGCGCCACGGCTGCAGCAAGAGCAGCTGGCGGCGCGTCTGGCAGGGCAGGCTCCCCGCCCGGACCGAGAAGGTGGACGGACGCGACGGACGCATGGTCATCAAGACGCTGATCCGGGTCTCCGACCTGGACCCGGGCGTTCGGCCTGACCGCGCACGCCGAGCACGTCCGGAAGATCCGCCAGGCCGCGCCGCCGCTGACGCGGGAGCAGACGACGTTCATCGCCAAGGTCTTCACGGACCACCTGCTCGAACAGGACGCCAAGAGAAGAAGAGAAGGGGAGGCCGGGACTGCGTCGTAGCCGACGCAGTGCCCATCTTCGTTGGCGGAGGCATCCTGTGCCCACGGTCACGGATGCCCGATTCTTCCTTCGACCGGGCCGTTGACATGTTGAAGTCCTGAGGCCGTACTCTGGTGTGTAGGCAGTGCGCGTCCTTCACGCGTCGTCTCACCGTGAAGTATCCTCTGACCAGCGGAAACGCCACCTTCAGAGGCTCCCAGTTTTTCAATGTATCTATCGTGGGAAGTTGGGGTACTTCGCGCGCAGCCTCCAGGTCTACGGCCGCACCGGGCAGCCCTGCCCGCGCTGCGGCACCCCGATCACCCGGCTCACCGTCGGCGGCCGCTCGTCGCACGTGTGCCCCGCATGCCAGCGGCCGCCGCGTCGGGCCCGGACAGGCTGAGTCCACCGTTCGGGTGCGGCGCACTGACGAGTCCGGTGAGTCGGCCACCAGCAGGGTCGTCCACGCGTCATCCAGCACTCGTCGTGCGCTGGGCGCGCCTCTCACCAGGGATCCGTGCAGTCCCGTCCACCACTGCCGCCGGCGCGGACACCTCGATGTGCGCCATTAGAATGCCGAGGATACTCGTCACAGTATCATGATGTGCGTGCTATTCTCGTCATTGACAGGAGGTGGCGGAATGCCTGGGTATCGGATCGACCGCGAGCTCGCGGAGTTCGGTGAGCACGTGCGCGGTTGGCGCATGGTGCTGGGGCTCACCGCTCAGCAGGTGGCGGAGCGCGCCGGCATCACCCGGGATACCCTGCGCAGGGTCGAGTCCGGGGACGCAGGTGTGGGCTTCGGCAACGTCGCACAGGTGCTGCGCGCCCTCGGGGTCCTTGAGAAGGCCGTCGATGCGGTCGACCCGCTCGAGAGCGATATCGGCAGGCTTCGCGCCGGCAAGCTCGTGAGGAAGCGTGCGCGATGACCACCGTCGAGATCTTCGTCGATCGGGCCGGGGAGCCCGCACTGGTGGGCCAGGCGCACTTCAGCAGACGGCGCGGCCGGATCTCCACCACGTTCCTCTACGACCCGGGCTATCTGGCGGGGGGCGGCAGCAGCATCGACCCGGCCCTGCCGGTGACGGCGGGCGCGCAGCACCAGTCCGGGCTGGTGCGAGCCTTCGCGGACAGTGCTCCCGACCGCTGGGGGCGGAACCTCATCGAGAAGGCGGAGCGCGTCCGGGCCCGTGAGGCACACCGAGCGCCGCGCCGACTCGATGACCTCGACTTCCTCCTGGGTGTCAGCGACGACACGCGCCAGGGAGCCCTGCGGTATCGGCTCGCAGGCAGCACGGAGTTCCTCGGCGAGCCGTCTCACGTGCCGCAGCTGGTCTCGCTCCCGGAGCTGCTGCGCGCCTCCGACGAGCTCACCTCGGACGAGGACCCCGCTGCCGCAGTGAAGCAGCTGCTCGACACGGGGACGACCGGGCTGGGCGGGGCCCGCCCCAAGGCCTCGGTGCGCCTCGAGGACGGCGCACTGGCGATCGCCAAGTTCCCGCACGGCAGCGACCAGTGGGACGTCATGGCCTGGGAGGCGACGGCCTTGGATCTACTGGACGCCGCGGGGATCAGAACACCCGATCGACGGCTCACCCGAGTAGGAGAGCGCAGCGTGCTCCTCCTGAGACGGTTCGACCGCACGCCCCGTGGGCACCGCGTCGGCTACATCAGTGCGATGACGGCGCTCGCCGCATCCGACGGCGACCACCGCGACTATGGCGAGATCGCCGGATCCATGAGGGATCTCTCGCGTTCCCTCTCGACAGACCACCACGAGCTCTTCGATCGCGCAGTCGCCGGCGTCGCCCTGGGAAACACCGACGATCACCTGCGCAACCACGGGTTCCTCGCCGACCGAGGATTCTGGACGCTCAGCCCCGCGTTCGACGTCAACCCGAGCCCTGACCCATGGCGAACGCGCGCCACCTCGATCATGGGCGCCGATGCGCTTCCCGATGAAGCCGAGGCCCTGCTCGCACTGGCGCAGGAGTGCAGCCTGACGGTCGATCAGGCGCGTGAGCGGATCCGTGCCGTCTCCGCGGCACTGGCGGCATGGAGAGAGGCTGCGCGTTCGAACGGGATCCGGGAACGCGAGATCACAGAGATGGCTGAATCGATCGAGACCCGCTTGGGCGCTGTGGCTGCCGCCGCAGGCACGACATGATGTCAGGAGAGCCGCCGCTGTGCCCGTTGACGAGTGGGAGCGTCCGACCGTCGGCGGCCGGTCGAGCCACATCTGCCCCGCACACCCGCGGCCCCCGCGCCGGGCCCGGATAGGCTGAGGCCACCATGTACCTCAAGTCCCTGTCCCTGCGCGGCTTCAAGTCCTTCGCGTCCGCCACGCGCATCGACCTCGAGCCCGGGATCACCTGCGTCGTCGGCCCGAACGGCTCGGGCAAGTCGAACGTCGTCGACGCGCTCGCCTGGGTGATGGGGGAGCAGGGGGCGAAGAACCTGCGCGGCGGCAAGATGGACGACGTGATCTTCGCCGGGACCTCGCAGCGCCAGGCGCTCGGCCGCGCCGAGGTCAGCCTGACGATCGACAACACCGACGGAGCGATCCCGATCGAGTACACCGAGGTGACGATCTCCCGCACGCTGTTCCGCACCGGCGGCAGCGAGTACGCCGTCAACGGCGCCCCGGCCCGCCTGCTCGACATCCAGGAGCTCCTCAACGACTCCGGGCTCGGCAAGGAGATGCACGTCATCGTCGGGCAGGGGCGCCTCGACCAGATCCTCCACGCCGACCCGCTCGAGCGGCGCGGCTTCATCGAGGAGGCCGCCGGCGTCCTCAAGCACCGCCGCCGCAAGGACAAGGCCCTGCGCAAGCTCACCGGCCTGCAGACCAACCTCGACCGTCTCTCCGACCTCCGCGCCGAGCTCGCCCGCCAGCTCGGACCGCTCGGACGGCAGGCGAAGGCCGCGAAGCGCGCCGCCGTCGTCCAGGCGACCCTGCGCGACACCGCCGCCCGCCTGCTCGCCGACGACATCGTCCAGGCCCAGGCGCGGCTCGCCTCCGCGGCCGGCCCCGAGAGCGCCCCGGAGCGCACCGCCGCCCTCGTAGCCGAGCTCGCCGGGCTGGATACCCGGATCGCGGAGCTCGAATCGGAGATCACCGGGCACGAATCCGGCACCGAGGAGATCCGTCGTCGGCTCCGCACCGCCGGCACCCTGGCCGCCCGCGCCGCCGCCCTCGCCGAACGGGCCGGCGACCGCGTCCACTACCTCCAGCAGGCCCCGCCGGAGCGCACCGGCGAGACCCCGGCCGCGCTGCGCGAACGCGCCGAGCGCTACGCCGCCGAACTCGACGAGGTGCGCGGCGAGGTCGAGGACCGCACCGGAACGCTGACCACCCTCACCGAGCGCCGCGAGGAGACCCAGGCCCGGCTCACCGAGGCCGAAACCGCCCTCACCGCGCAGCGCGCCCGGATCTCCGCCCAGCTGCGCTCCCGGGCCGACCTGCAGAGCTCCCGCGAGGTCGCCCACAAGACGCTCACCGACGCGCAGACCGGGCTGACCGCCCTCGACACCGCGGAGACCGACCTCACCGAGCGGCTCACCACCGCCCGCACCCGGCTCACCGCAGCGCAGGCCGCGGCGGAGGCCTCCGAATCCGGGGAGAGCGAGCTCGACGCCGCCCATGAATCCGCGCTCGCCGAACAGACGGCGCTCGAGGAGCGCACCGCGGCCGTGCGCGCCGAGCTCCGTGAGGTCGACACCGAGCTCGGCCAGGCCGAGGCCCGCGCCGAGGCGCTGCGGATCGGCACCCGGCTCGCCGCCGCGACCGCGGACATCCTCGCCGCCGGCATCCCCGGCGTGCGCGCGGCCGTCGGCGAGCTCCTCACCATCGAGGCCGGGTACGAGACCGCGGTCACCGCCGTCCTCGACCACGCGGCCGAGGCGATCCTCGCCGACGACCCGCAGGCCGCCCTCGCCGTGCTCGAACACGTCGGCCCCGACACCCTCGTCGACGTCGTCATCGCCGACCCCGCCGACTCCGCGCCCGATGCCTCCGCGCCCGCGGCCTCCCCGGCCGCCGCCTCGGCCGCGGGGTCACGCCCGCTGCGCGGACTCGTCACCACCCCGGACCCCGGCCTCGCCGCCCTCCTCGACACCGCACTCGCCGGTGTCACGACCGCCCCGGACCTCACCGCCGCGGTCGCCGCCCTGCGCGTGGACCCGCAGACCGTGTCCGTCACCCCGGCCGGTGAGGTCGTCAGCGCCTGCGGCATCCGCCGGGCCGGTTCCGCGGAGGCCGCCCGGATCGCCACCCGCGCCGCGCTCGCGGAGACCGAGGAGCTCATGGCCGGGCTGCGGTCCCGCCGGGAGGAGCTCGCCGCCGCGCTCGCCGCCCTCGCCCCGGAGCAGGAGCGGGCCCGGGTCGCCGTCGAGGCCGCGCTCGGCGCCCTCCACGAATCCGATGCCCGCATCGTCACCGCCGGCGAGGAGCTGTCTCGTGCCGCCGCCGCCCTCGACGCGCTCGACACCCGGCTGAGCGAGCTCGCGGCCTCCCGCGAGCGCCTCGGTGCGGAGGCCGAAGCCGCCCGCACCGCGCTCGAGGCCGCCGACGCAGCGCTCGCGGAGAACTCCGAGACCGTCGACGCCGAACCCGACACCGAGGAGCGCGACGCACTCGCCGCGACCGCCCGCCGGCTCGGCGAGGAGGTCATGGAGGCGCGGATCGCGCTGCGCTCGATCGAGGACCGGGCCGGCTTCCTCACCGACCGGGTCGCCGCGCTGCGCCGCCAGGCCGAGACCGAGGAGGCCGCCCGGGAGCAGGCCGCGCGCGCCGCTGCCCGCCGCCGCGCCCAGGCCGACAGCGCCGGCGAGCTCGCCCGCGTCGCCGCGGCCCTCGCCACCCACCTCAGCGCGCTCGAATCCGGGGCCGAGGAGGAGCTCGCCGCCTCCCGCGCCCACCGCGGCGGGCTCGAATCCGCGCTCGCCGAGGCGCGCACCCGCCGCACGGAGCGGGCCGACGACCTCGCCGCGCTCACCCGGGCCGAGCACGAGGCCCAGCTCACCCGGGAGCGTCACGTCATCCACCTCGACGAGCTCACCCGCCGCGCCCAGGCGGAGATCGGCCTGTCCGCCGACCACCTCGTCGAGCAGTTCGGCCCCCACCTGCCGGTGCCCGGACCGGCGGAGGAGGACGCGCCGGAGCCGTTCGTCCGCGCCGCGGTGGAGAATGCCCACGCCGCCGCGGAGCGGACGCTCAAGTCGATCGGCGCGGTCAATCCGCTCGCGCTCGAGGAGTACGCCGCGCTCACCGAGCGCCACGACTTCCTCGAGAAGCAGATCAACGACATCGAGACGAGCCGCCGCGACCTCATGGGACTCGTGCGCGAGGTCGACGACCACGTCAAAGAGGTGTTCGCCGCCGCCTTCGCGGACACCCAGCGGGAGTTCGCCGACATCTTCACCCGCCTGTTCCCCGGGGGCGAGGGCTCGCTCACCCTCACCGACCCCGAGGACATGCTCGCCACCGGCGTCGAGGTCCACGCCCGCCCGGCCGGCAAGAAGGTCAAGCGGCTCTCCCTGCTGTCGGGCGGGGAGCGCTCGCTCGTCGCGGTCGCGATGCTCGTCGCGATCTTCAAGGCCCGGCCCAGCCCGTTCTACGTCATGGACGAGGTCGAGGCCGCCCTCGACGACGTCAACCTGTCCCGCCTCCTCACCGTGTTCCGCGAGCTGCGCGAGTCCTCGCAGCTCATCGTCATCACCCACCAGAAGCGGACGATGGAGATCGCCGACGCCCTCTACGGCGTGACGATGTCCGGTGACGGCATCTCCCGCGTGATCTCCCAGCGAATTCACCAGCCGTCCTGACGCGCGCCCGTCCGGCGGCCCCCGCGCGGGCGGATACACTGGTCCGAGACCTCGCGGGAGAACGCCCGCGACCCAACCCAGCGAAGGAGCGACCGGCCGATGTCCTCACCTACCGCCACGCGGGGTACCCGATGGATGTAGGCGCCGGGATCGTCATCCTCATCGGGCTCGGTGTCTCGTTCGGCATCGGGCTCGTCATCGTCCTCCTCGTCGCTCTGCCCGGCCTCCGTGCCGAGGGCCGGATCAAGCCCGCAGGCCGCCAGCGCTTCCGCCTGCCCTCGGAATGGACCGGCTTCGACGACGACGTCCACGGCTTCTTCGGCCACGACGGGGACACCTCGCACCTCGCGACCCGCGAGCAGGCGGCCGTGACCGCGATGCAGGAGCACTCCTACGCCCTGCGCCCGCAGCCCCGCCGCCACGCCTCGCCGCCCTGGCTGACGTTCCGGCCGCGCACCCGGCACTGGAAGGTGCCGGAGACCGGCACCGGCTTCCGCACCGCCGTCGTCCTGCTCTTCGGCTGACCCGCCGCGCCGGCCGGCTGCCGCAGCTCGTCGGACCGGACCCGCCACCCCACAGCAACCCACTTAGGAGCTGATCGTGGATCCCATCAGTCTCATCGCTCTCCTCGGCGCCCTCGTCCTCGTGTTCGTCGTCTCCGGCATCGCCCTCTACGGGCCGCCGAAGACCCGCCGCCGGCGCCACCTGCCGCCGACCACCCCGGATCTCACCACCGCGCCGGACCGCGGTGTAGGCACCGACACGCTCGAGGCGCCGCCGGTCACCGCCCCCGAGGTCGAGGGCGAGGTCGTCGTCGAGACCGTGCCCGAGGTCCCCGCCCGGGAGCTCGAGACCCCCACCGAGCCGCGCACCCGGCTGGCGAAGCTCCGCGCGCGGCTGGCGAAGTCGAACTCCTCCCTCGGCCGCGGCCTGCTCTCCCTGCTCTCCCGCGACACCCTCGACGAGTCGACCTGGGAGGAGATCGAGGACACGCTGATCATGGCCGACCTCGGCGTCGACCCGGCCACCGAGCTCGTCGACCGGCTGCGCGAGCGGGTGCGCGTGCTCGGCACGCGCGACCCGCAGACCGTCCGCGACCTCCTGCGCGAGGAGCTCATCGCCGTCGTCGACCCGACGATGGACCGCAGCCTGCAGGTCGAGCGCGCCGACAGCGACCCCGCCGTCGTCCTCGTCGTCGGCGTCAACGGCGCCGGCAAGACGACGACCGTCGGCAAGATCGCCCGCGTGCTCGTCGCCGAGGACCGCTCGGTGCTGCTCGGTGCCGCCGACACCTTCCGCGCCGCCGCCGCCGAACAGCTCACCACCTGGGGTGAGCGCGTGGGCGTCGAGACCGTGCGCGGTCTCGAGGGCGCCGACCCGGCCTCCGTGGCCTACACCGCGGTCGAGCGCGGGATGCAGGAGGGCACCGACGTCGTCCTCATCGACACCGCCGGGCGCCTGCAGAACAAGAAGGGGCTCATGGACGAGCTCGGCAAGGTCAAGCGCGTCGCCGCCCGTCCCCTGTCGCCGGAGCACGATTCCCTCGACGAGGTGCTCCTCGTCCTCGACGCGACCACCGGGCAGAACGGCATGCAGCAGGCGAAGGTGTTCTCCGAGGCCGTGAACATCACCGGCATCGTGCTCACCAAGCTCGACGGCACCGCGAAGGGCGGCATCGTCGTCGCCGTGCAGCGTGCGCTCGGCGTGCCGGTCAAGCTCATCGGGCTCGGCGAGGGTGCCGACGACCTCGCGCCCTTCGACGCCGCCGGCTTCGTCGACGCCCTGCTCGCCGAGCAGTGACCTGAAACCGGTCGCGATCAGGCGGCCGGCCCCTGCCGCCGGGTCGTGGATGTGACCCGAAACACGGTCGTAACGCCGCCGCCGCACCCGTAACGCAGCCGAAACCTGGGACGTTCCGTCTCGAAACACCGGGATTCGAGAATGTTCACCAGCGGAGCCACAGATCTCCGCGGAACGGGCAGCCCGACCTCGAGGTCGGCCACCCGTCCTGAACATCTCACGGCTGGAACGAAACCATGGAAATCACTGCAGTGGACGTATGGGTGATGGTGAGCGCCGCACTCGTGCTGCTCATGACGCCCGGCGTCGCCTTCCTGTACGGCGGCATGACCCGCGCCAAGTCCGTCCTCAACATGCTCATGATGAGCTTCGCATCGATGGCCGTCGTCGGCGTGGTGTGGGTCCTCTGGGGCTTCTCGATGAGCGGATCGACCGGAGTCGCGCAGCTGTTCGGCAACCCGTTCGAGGCCTTCGGCCTCAGCGGTCTCGTCGGCACCACCGACCTCATCGGCGCCGGCTTCGGCGCGACCTTCGCGATCATCACCGTCGCCCTGATCTCCGGCGGCATCGCCGACCGGACGAAATTCTCCGCCTGGATGGTCTTCGTGCCCGTCTGGGTCACGCTCGTCTACTGCCCGATGGCCTTCATGGTGTGGGGCGGCGGCCTGCTGTCCGCCGACGGCCTCATCGGCAGCACCTTCGGAGAGGCGATCGACTACGCCGGCGGCACCGTCGTCCACATCAACGCCGGCATCGCCGCCCTCGTCCTCGCCCTCATCATCGGCAAGCGCAAGGGCTTCGGCACCGATCCCTCCCATCGCCCGCACAACATCCCGTTCGTCATGCTCGGCGCCACCCTCCTGTGGTTCGGCTGGTTCGGCTTCAACGGCGGCGCGGCGACCGATCCCGCCGAGGCCGGCCTGATCTGGGTCAACACCATGGCCGCCCCGGCCGCGGCGTTCATCGCCTGGATCCTCGTCGAGTGGATGCGCGACGGCAAGCCCACCAGCCTCGGCGGCGCCTCGGGCATCGTCGCCGGCCTCGTGGCGATCACCCCGGCCTGTGCGAACGTGTCCCCGCTCGGCGCGATCGCGATCGGCATCATCGCCGGCATCTGCTCCGCGCTGGCCGTCGGACTCAAGTACCGCCTCGGCTACGACGACTCGCTCGACGTCGTCGGCGTCCACCTCGTGTCCGGTCTCGTCGGCACCCTGGCCCTGGGCCTCTTCGCGCTGCCGGTCGAGGGCGAGGGCGGCGGCCTGTTCTACGGCGGCGGCCTCGGTCAGCTCGTCGCGCAGACGGTGGCGGCGGTCTTCGCGATCCTCTTCACCGCGATCGTCACCTTCATCATCGGTATGGTGATCCACAAGACCATCGGCATGCGGGCCGCCGAGGAGGACGAGGTCACCGGCATCGACCTCACCGAGCACGCGGAGACGGCCTACGAGTACGGCGGTCTGGGCACCGGCGGCGCCTTCCGACCGCACCCCTCGTCGCCGGCCGCGCACCGCAGGACGACCACCCTCGACGAAAGTGTGAACGCATGAAGCTCATCACCGCCATCGTCCGACCCGACAAGCTCGCGGACATCCGCGACGGCCTGGAGGAGTTCGGAGTCCAGGGTCTGACCGTCTCCGAGGCCAGCGGCTACGGACGGCAGAAGGGCCACAAGCAGTTCTACCGAGGTGCCGCGTACACGCAGGACCTCGTCCCCAAGCTGCGGATCGAGGTGCTCGCCTCGGCGGAGGACGCGCCGCGGATCTGCGATGTGCTCCTCGCCCGGGCCACGACCGGACAGCCCGGCGACGGCAAGATCTGGATCACCGCGGTCGACCAGATCATCCGGGTCTCCGACCGGAGCGAGGGAGAGGCTGCCCTGTAGTCCCAGCCGGCTGCATGGCAGAGAAGTCCCGGGGCGGGTGCCGATCACGGCTCCCGCCCCGGGATCATTCATGCACCGGGACTTGGTACCCTGGGAGGTCGAACTGCTCGGCCTCCCTCGACGAAAGCTGCGAAACCTCGTGTTCAACTCCCTCTCCGATCGGCTGACGACGACCTTCAAGAACCTGCGCGGCAAGGGCAGGCTCTCCGAAGCCGACGTCGACGCCACGATCCGGGAAATCCGGCGTGCGCTGCTCGACGCCGACGTCGCGCTGCCGGTGGTGCGCACGTTCACCGGGAAGGTCCGCGAGCGGGCGCTGTCCTCGGAGGTGTCGCAGGCGCTCAACCCCGGCCAGCAGGTCGTCAAGATCGTCAACGACGAGCTCGTCGGGATCCTCGGCGGGCAGACCCGTCGCCTGCAGTTCGCCAAGCGCCCGCCGACCGTGATCATGCTCGCCGGACTCCAGGGCGCGGGCAAGACGACGCTCGCCGGCAAGCTCGCCCATTGGCTCAAGTCCGAGGGCCACCGGCCGATGCTCGTCGCCGCCGACCTCCAGCGGCCCAATGCCGTCAACCAGCTCCAGGTCGTCGGCGAGCGCGCCGGCGCCTTCACCTACGCACCCGAGCCCGGCAACGGCGTCGGCGATCCGGTCAAGGTCGCGACGGACGCGATGGACGTCGCCCGCTCGAAGCTCTACGACGTCGTCATCGTCGACACCGCCGGCCGCCTCGGCATCGACGAGGTGCTCATGCAGCAGGCCGCGGACATCCGCGCCGCCGTGAACCCCGACGAGGTGCTCTTCGTCATCGACGCGATGATCGGCCAGGACGCGGTCACCACCGCCGAGGCCTTCCTCGCCGGCGTCGACTTCACCGGCGTCGTGCTCTCCAAGCTCGACGGCGACTCCCGCGGCGGCGCCGCGCTGTCCGTCGCCCAGGTCACCGGCCGGCCGATCATGTTCGCCTCCACCGGTGAAGGGCTGCGGGACTTCGAGCAGTTCCACCCGGACCGGATGGCCGACCGCATCCTCGACATGGGCGACATCCTCACGCTCATCGAGCAGGCGGAGAAGACCTTCGACCAGAAGGAGACGGAGAAGCTCGCCAAGAAGGTCGAGTCCGGCGAGGACTTCGACCTCGACGACTTCCTCACCCAGATGGCCGCCATCAAGAAGATGGGGTCGCTGAAGAAGATGCTCGGCATGATGCCGGGCATGTCCCAGTACAAGGAGCAGCTCGAGGCGTTCGACGAGCGCGAGATCGACCGCGTCGAGGCGATCGTGCGCTCGATGACCCCGTACGAGCGGGCGAACCCGCGGATCCTCAACGGCTCGCGCCGCCAGCGCATCGCCAAGGGCTCCGGCACCACCGTGACCCAGGTCAATCAGCTCATGGAGCGGTTCGTGCAGGCGCAGAAGATGATGCGCCAGATGCGCAAGGGCGGCGGCGGCCGCGGCGGCCAGATGCCGGGCATGCCCCAGATGCCGGGGATGCCGCAGATGCCCGGCGGTGGTGGACCCGGCGGCGGCTCGCGGAACAAGAAGAAGGGCAAGAAGAAGCCCGCCGGCAAGTCGGGCAACCCGGCCAAGCGCGCCGAGCAGGCGCGTCTCGCCGAGCAGCGGAAGCAGGGTCAGGCGCCCGATCCCGCGGGCTCCGCGTTCGGCGGCATCGACCTCGGCGGCGACGAGGAGCTCGACCTCAGCAAGCTGCCCAAGGGCTTCGGCGGTATGTTCGGCTCAGGTGGCAGCAAGTAGCACTTTCTGGCACAATGGTCCCTTGTACTCGACCGGCCGGGGACCCTCTCAACCTCGGGCCGGTTCAGTCCACGCGATCATGCCCGCACCGTCCTGCCCCACGGACCCGCGAGCGGATCGCGACACCTATCTTCCAAAGGAGACACCACTACAGTGGCAGTCAAGATTCGCCTCACCCGCCTGGGCAAGGTCCATGCACCCTTCTACCGCGTCGTCGTCGCCGACTCGCGGACCCGCCGCGATGGCAAGACCATCGAGGACATCGGCAAGTATCACCCGCTCGAGGAGCCCTCGCTCGTCGAGATCGACTCCGAGCGCGCGCTCTACTGGCTGTCCGTCGGCGCCCAGCCGACCGACCAGGTCCGCGCCCTGCTCAAGCTCACCGGCGACTGGCAGAAGTTCACCGGTGAGGGCGAGGCCGTCAGCACCGTGAAGCCGCAGCAGGAGAAGGCGGCCTTCGAGGCCCCGGCCACCGGCTCGGTCATCAAGGAGGCGACGACGCCCAAGGGCGGCGACAAGGCCGAGGAGCCCGCAGCCGAGGCCCCCGCCGAGGAGCCCGCGGCCGCTGAGTCGACCGACGAGGAGAAGGCGGAAGCCTGATCATGCTCGCCAACGCTCTCGAACACCTGGTCCGCGGCATCGTCGACAACCCCGAGGACGTCTCGGTGCGCAGTCGCAGCGGACACCGCGGCACCTCGCTCGAGGTGCGCGTGCACCCCGACGACCTCGGTCGGGTGATCGGCCGGTCCGGTCGCACCGCGAAGGCGCTGCGGACCGTGATCGGAGCACTCGCCGGGCGCGAGAGCGTCCGCGTCGACCTCGTCGAGGCCTGACGCCCGCCGCGCACCCGGCCCCCCGCGACAATGCGATTTCCCAAGGTTTCTGTGAACAGAACCTTGGGATTTCGCATTCTCGGCACAGTTCCGCCGGATCCCGCGCGCCCGCCCCGGCGGGATCCGGTACCCGCGCACCGCCGCGCGGACCTGCGAGCAGTCCCTCGAACAGCCCCTCGAACCAGGAGTGAAGCGTGAGCACAGTCGTCGCCCGTCTGGGCAAGCCGCACGGCATCCGCGGAGAGTGCACCGTGGAGGTCCGCACCGACGCCCCCGAGGAGCGCTTCGTCCCCGGTGCAGTGTTCTCCACCGAGCCCGATATCGGCGCGCTCACGCTGTCCCGCGCGCGCTGGCACCGCGACCGGCTCCTGCTGACCTTCGAGGAGATTGCCGACCGCACCCGCGCCGAAGAGGTCCGCAACACCCTGATCTCCGTCGCGGAGACCCTCGAGGACGACGACGCCTGGTACATCGACGACCTCGTGGGCGCTCAGGCGTTCGTCGGGGACGTCCGGATCGGCACCGTCTCCGCAGTCACCCCGGGCGCGGCCCAGGACCTCCTCCACATCACGCTGGCCTCCGGCGCCGAGGTGCTCGTCCCCTTCGTCGAACAGATCGTGCCCG
This sequence comes from Brevibacterium sp. R8603A2, assembly GCF_023072605.1. NCBI lineage: Bacteria > Bacillati > Actinomycetota > Actinomycetes > Micrococcales > Brevibacteriaceae > Brevibacterium > Brevibacterium sp. R8603A2. The sequence continues at coordinate 141,813 of NZ_JALLGN010000002.1, read as the reverse complement.
AGGTCGACCTCAAGGCCGGTCGCATCGTCCTCGACCCGCCGCCCGGACTCATCGAGGACGCCTGATGCGCCTCGACGTCGTCTCGATCTTCCCCGAGTATCTCGCGCCGCTGCGGCTCTCGCTCATCGGCCGGGCGGTGGAGAAGGGGCTCATCGACCTCGGTGTCCACGACCTGCGCGACTGGACCCACGATCGGCACCGCACCGTCGACGACACCCCGTACGGCGGGGGAGCGGGCATGGTGATGAAGCCCGAGCCCTGGGCCGAGGCGCTCACCGCGCTCCTCGCCGAACCGGCCGCAGCCGGTACCGATGCGACCGGTGCCGAACCGGCCGCACCTGCAGAGCGCTCGGTGCTCATCGTCCCGAGTCCCGCCGGCACCCCCTTCACCCAGGCCGCGGCCGCCGAGCTCGCCGGCCGGGAGCACCTCGTGTTCGCGTGCGGCCGCTATGAGGGCATCGACCAGCGCGTCGTCGACTGGGCCCGTGACCGCGCCGAGGTCCGCCTGTACTCGATCGGCGATTACGTGCTCAACGGCGGCGAGGTCGCAGCTCTCGTCATGACCGAGGCGATCGCCCGCCTCATCCCCGGCATCATCGGGAACCCGGAGTCGCTCACGGAGGAGTCCCACGAGGACGGCCTCCTCGAGTACCCCGTCTACACGAAGCCCGCCGACTGGCGCGGACACCCGGTGCCGGAGATCCTGCTCAGCGGCAACCACGCCGCGATCGCACGCTGGCGGCGGGACGAGCGCCTGCGCCGCACCGCCGCCGTCCGCCCCGACCTCCTCGCCGGGCTCGACCCGCACACCCTCGACGCCCGCGACTGGGCGGTGCTCGCCGAGGCCGCCGCCGATCCCGCGGCACCCGCGCACGACCCCGGGTGACCGCCTCGATCTCCGGATTGGCGCCTCGGCCCCGGTCCGACTAGACTGGGTTCTTGCGTTTGCTGGCACCGTCCTGCCTCGGGGGGAGCGATGCCGCCAGGAGCGTCCGCGCCGCCGTGACACGGCAGCCGCGCTCCGGCAGACGACCTCATCTCATCCGGCCACCGGCCGGTCCGAGCAATGTCGTGCCGACCCGGGGCGCGCACACAGGAGAATGACGAATCATGCAGAAGCTTGATGCACTCAACGCCCAGTCGTTGAAGCCCGACGTCCCGGAGTTCCGCGCCGGCGACACCCTCAACGTCCACGTCCGCGTGGTCGAGGGCAACCGCACCCGTACCCAGGTCTTCAAGGGCATCGTCATCCGTCGCCACGGCGGCGGCATCGGCGAGACCTTCACCGTCCGCAAGATCAGCTTCGGCGTCGGCGTGGAGCGCACCTTCCCGGTGCACTCCCCGATCATCGAGAAGATCGAGGTCCTCACCCGCGGCGATGTCCGCCGGGCGAAGCTCTACTACCTCCGCAAGCTGCGCGGCAAGGCCGCTCGCATCCGCGAGAAGCGCTGAGCGCAGCCACGTTCCGGACGCCCGCAGGGCACCGGGCCGCCGAGGTGATCGGCGTGCGGCAATGACCGAACAGTCGAGGACAGGCGCGGCCCCGCGAGGGCCGCGCCTTCTTCGTGCCCGCAGGGCGCTGCGCGCCCTCGGCATCGTCCTCGTGTGCGCGCTGCTCGCCGCCGGACTCATCCGCGCCGTCGGCGTCCAGAGCTTCGGCATCCCCTCGGCGTCGATGGAGCCCACCCTGCCCGTCGGCGGGACCGTGACCGTGTGGCGCCCGGACGCGCTGGCCGACTCCGTCGACCGCGGCGACGTCGTCGTGTTCGACGGTCGCGGGTCCTTCATCGCGAGCGCCCCGCCGAGCGGCGCCGAGCAGCTCGGCTCCTGGTTCGGGGTCGGCCCGCGGGACGTCTACTACGTCAAGCGGATCCTCGCCGTCGGCGGCGACACCCTCGAGTGCTGCGACGCCGAAGGCCGCCTGCTCCTCAACGGGGAGCCGCTCGAGGAGCCGTACGTGCCTCACGGGATGCGCGCCTCGGACACCGACTTCGCCATCGAGGTGCCGGCCGGGCGGGTGTGGATGATGGGGGACAACCGCGCGGACTCGACCGACTCCCGCGCGCTGCTCGGCGGCCCCGGCGGCGGGATGATCCCCGTCGACCGGATCCTCGGCACGGTGATCGGCCACGGTTCCGCGGTCGATTCCGTGATCGGCTGAGGATCGTGTCCGGCCCGGTCCTGCTGTCGGCCCGGAGCCCCGAACGGGTTCAGTGGGCGGCTGGGAATCACGGCCGGGGCCGGGGGATAGACTGCCAGGCGTGACCCAGGACAGTGCACCGCCCCGCCGACCGAGTCGGATCCCGGCCCTCCTCAAGGAGGCCGCGATCATCATCATCGTGGCGCTCGTCATCTCCACCGTCGTGCGCACCTGGGTCATGCGCTCCTTCTACATTCCCTCGGCCTCGATGGAGGACACCCTCCAGGTCGACGACCGGATCCTCGTCAACCAGCTGCCCTGGCCCGGCGCCGACCGCGGCACGATCATCGTCTTCGACGATCCCGGCGGCTGGCTCGACACCTCGGTGACCCAGCAGTACACGCCCAACCCCGTCCTCGAGTTCCTCGGTCTCGTACCGGCCGACGCCGGCACCCAGCTCATCAAGCGGGTCATCGGGGTCGGCGGCGACACCGTGGAGTGCTGCGACGACCAGGGCCGGCTCATGGTCAACGGCGAACCGATCGACGAACCGTACCTCGCCGAGGGCGCCACACCCTCCGACATCCCGTTCGAGGTCACCGTGCCGGACGGCCACTACTGGGTGATGGGCGACAACCGCTCGAACTCGCTCGATTCCCGTTTCAACACCGATTCCGCCGGTGGACCGTTCGTGCCCGAGGACGCCGTGGTCGGCACGGTGTTCTTCATCAACTGGCCGCTCGACCGGATCCGCCCGATGGGCACCCCGGACGAGGTGTTCGCCGGGGTCCCCGCCCCGTGACCGCCGGCACCGGGCGCGCCACGGCACCGGCCCGCCGGGCGGCGCGGAAGCCGTTCGCCGGGCTCACCGACCTCAGCCTCGAGCGCGAGCTGCTCGCTTCCGGGATGCGCACGCTCATCGGGATGGACGAGGTGGGGCGCGGCTGCCTCGCCGGTCCGGTCGGAGTGGGCGCCGTGCACTTCGACCTCGCCGCCCTCACCGCTGCCGAGGTGCCCGCCGGCATCCACGACTCCAAGCAGCTCTCCATCCCGGCCCGTGCTCGGATCGCCGAGGTGGTCGCCGCCTGGCAGCCGCACCGCGCCGTGGCCTATGCGAGCCCGGCGGAGATCGACGCGCTGGGTCTGAGCTCGGCGCTGTGCCTTGCCGGCCGGCGGGCGCTCGCCGGGCTGCCGGGTGCCGACCTCGTGCTCCTCGACGGGTCCTTCGACTGGCTCTCCCTGCCGCTGACCTTCGACGCGCTCGAGCACTACGGGGATGCGGCCGAGGTCGTCGTGCCGCCGGTGCGCACGGTGGTCAAGGGGGACGGGACGCACGTGACGATCGCGGCGGCGAGCGTGCTCGCGAAGGTCGGCCGCGACGGGCTCATGGCCGAGCTCGCCGAACAGTTCCCCGCCTACGGCTGGGAGCGCAACGCCGGCTACCCCGCTCCGGTGCACAGGGCCGCGATCGCCGAGCACGGAGCGACGGTGCACCACCGCCGGTCCTTCCGCCTGGGGTGAGGGCGGTCTGTTCTAGGATGGGCGCATGAGTGCCGAGGACCTGGAAGACTACGAAGCCGAACTGGAACTCCAGCTCTACCGGGAGTACCGGGACGTGGTGGGACTGTTCACCTACGTGGTGGAGACCGAGCGGCGCTTCTATCTGGCGAACTCCGTCGATCTCAAGGCGCACCACGATTCCGGGGATGTGTACTTCGAGCTCACCCTCCGCGACGCCTGGGTGTGGGACACCTACCGCACCGCCCGCTTCGTCAAGCAGGTGCACGTGCTGTCCTTCAAGGACGTCAACATCGAGGAGATCGCCAAGTCCGATCTCGAACCGCCGTCCTCCCTGCCGCGCTGAGCGGAGACGTGTGACCGCTGACCCGTGATCGCCTGCTCGTGACCACTGGCCGGAGGCCCGTGACCGCCGGACGATGATCGCGCGCCCCTGAGTGCAAGCCCCAGATCGCGGGGGCGCGCACTTCGGGTCACAGGCCCACCCCACCTCTGGTCCACAGATGCATCCGCGGACGCCCACGCATGCGGTCGCCGGCTGTGGAGACGTGCGCCGCCGTCCACAGGGGGAACCGAGCCGCTGACCCCGCCGCCCCAGCCTGGTTCGGTGGGCGCATGGACACGATGACATTGGGCCGCCGCGGCGAAGCGTGCGCGAAGGAATACCTCATCGAGCACGGCTGGGAGATCCTCGCGCTCAACTGGCGCTGCCGGCACGGGGAGATCGACATCGTCGCCCGGGAGGCGGACACCGTCGTCTTCGTCGAGGTCAAGACCCGCGCGAACGCCCGCGCCGGGCACCCGCTCGAGGCGATCACCTATCGCAAGCTCTCCACGCTGCGCGGGCTCGCCCTGCGCTGGCTCGCGGCGCAGGAGGAGTGGATCCCCGCGTTCCGCCTCGACGTCATCGGCATCCTGTGGAACAACGGGCTGCCGGACATCACCCACGTCAGGGCCGCACAATGAGCGCCCCGCCCCCGCCCGTCGATCTCGACACCGCACGATCCCGGAAGCGCGGCCGCAGTACCGCATCCGCGTCGCGGAGCTTCGGGCGCACCACGGCCGTCGCGCTCCACGGCATCTCCGGGACCCCGGTGTCGATCGAGGCGAGCGTCAACGACGGCCTGCCGGGGATCGACATTGTCGGACTGCCCGACGCCTCGGTGACGGAATCGCGCAAGCGGATCCGCGCCGCGATCTCCAACCTCGGCATCACCCTGACCTCCCGCCGGGTCACGGTCAACCTCTCGCCCGGCGGGGTGAAGAAGGTCGGCACCGCATTCGACCTCGGCATCGCCGTGGCGATCCTCGAGGCGGAGGGCAAGATCCCCGCCGACCGCGCCCGCGGCATCGTCCACATCGGCGAGCTCGGCCTCGACGGCCGGATCCACCCCGTGCGCGGGGTGCTCCCGAGTGTGCTCGCCGGACTGCGCGCCGGGGCCACCCGGTTCGTCGTCCCGGCGGCGAACGCGGAGGAGGCCGGTCTCGTCGACGGCGCCGAGGTGCGGGGTGCGGCGAACCTCGCCGACGTGGTGACCATGCTCGGCGGGGAGATCGACGACCCCGGGCTCCCGGCGATCGAACTGCCGGAGGCCGCCGCGCTGCCGCCGCCGGACGTCCACGATCTCGCAGAGGTGCAGGGCCAGGACGATGCCCGCTTCGCGCTCGAGGTCGCCGCCGCCGGCGGACACCATCTGCTCATGACCGGGACTCCCGGTGCCGGCAAGACTCTCCTCGCCGGTTGCCTGCCGGGTCTCCTGCCGCCGCTCGACGTCGACGAGGCGTGCGAGGTCGTGGCGCTGCGCTCGCTCGACGGCACTCTCGACCCGGCCGCGGGCCTCGACCGGACCCCGCCCTTCGAAGCACCCCACCACCGGACTAGCGCCTCGGCCATGGTGGGCGGTTCCCGGCCGGGCAGCATCGGTGTGTTCTCCCGCGCCCACCGGGGAGTCCTCTTCATGGACGAGGCGCCGGAGTTCCGCCGCGACGTGCTCGAAGCGCTGCGGCAGCCGCTCGAGAACGGGCGCTGCGACATCCACCGCGCCTGGGGCTCGGTGGTGCTGCCCTCGCGGTTCCAGCTCGTGCTGGCCTCGAACCCCTGCCCGTGCGGGGCCGGGGTCGGCGGCTCCACCCGCTGCCGGTGCACCCCGCTCGACCGGCGCCGCTACCGGGGCCGGCTGTCCGGACCGCTGCTCGACCGGATCGACATCCAGCTCGAGATGCTCCCGCTCGTCGCCGCCGACCTCCACGCCACGTCCCCGCGCGAGGACACCGCGACAGTCGCCGCACGGGTGGCCCGCGCCCGTGAGATCCAGGCGCACCGCTACGCCGGACTGCCGTGGTCGCTCAACGCCCAGGCACCGGGCGCGTGGCTGCGGGAGACTTTCGACTTCCGGCGCACGGAGACCGCGCCGCTCGACACCGCGCTCGAACGCGGCGGGATCACCATGCGCGGCTACGACCGGGTGGTGCGCATCGCGACGACACTGGCCGACCTCGCCGGGCGCACCCGTCCGCAGGGCGACGACCTGCTCTCCGCTCTCGTCCTGCGCATCCGGGAGACATCGTGAGCATCGAGCCGGCCCCCGTCGAGCACACGGACACCGCGGATCCCGTCGCAGTGGCCGACATCCTGCGGATCTCCGAACCGGGGGACCGGCTGCTCCGTGCGGCCGTGCTCCATACCGGGGCGGAAGCGCTGCGCGGCCTCCTCGACGGCCCTCGGACGGAGCTCCACCGCACACTGCGCGAGGCCGCGGTCAAAGCTGGGCTCACGGCACGGGACGACGACGTGGGCAAAGCCATCGACCGGTGGATGCTCCGGGTGCCCGACCTCGACGGCGCTCGCGATCTGCGGATCATGCGCAGGCTCGACGCCCGCCTCGTCCAGGCCGGCGACCCCGAGTGGCCGGCCGGGCTCCGGGAGCTCGGGCTCGACGAGCCGGTGGGCCTGTGGGTACGCGGGAGCGGTGACCTGGCCGCACTGTGCGCCGGATCGATCGCACTCGTCGGATCGCGCGCCGCGGATTCCTACGGCCTCCACCTCGCCCGGTCCATCGGCTACGACCTCGTCGGGGCCGGACACAGCGTGATCTCCGGCGGCGCCTACGGCATCGACGCCGCCGCGCACGACGGCGCACTCCGCGCGATCGACGGCCCCGGTGCCGCCACCGTCGCGTTCATGGCTGGGGGAGTGGATCGCTACTATCCCCGCGGCAACGCCGAACTCCTGGGCGCGGTCGCACGGGCGGGCGCTGTGGTCTCCGAGGCCGCGCCCGGCAGCACCGCGATGCGCCACCGCTTCCTCATGCGCAATCGCCTCATCGCCGCGACCGCGGCCGCCACCGTCGTCGTGCAGGCGGGCTGGCGCTCCGGTGCGCTCAACACCGCGAATCGGGCCGCCGAACTCCTCCGGCCGGTCGGTGCGGTGCCGGGTCCGGTCACCGCGCACGATTCCGCCGGCTGCCACCGATTGATCCGAGAGGGAGCCGCGGTGCTCGTCACCTCGTCGGAGGAGGTACGCGAACTCGTCGAGCCGTTGAGCAGCGCTGCGAATCCTGCCGTTGCTGCGGCAGCGGACGATCCGGGCGGGCGAGGCGCGGCCTCCCCGGAGCAGGGGCGGCTGCAGATCACCGATGCGCTCAGCGAGGAGCAGGCCCGGGTGTACAGCGCGCTGCCCCAGCGCAGGGGCGCGGAGGCCGCGGCGCTCGCCGCCCGCACCGGCCTCGACACGGCAACGGCGATGGCCGCGCTCGCCGCGCTCGAGCTCACCGGCCTCGCCGAGCGTCGCGATCACGGGTGGGTGAAGCTGCGGCACCCGTGAACCGCCCCGCCATACCTGGGACCCGGACTTCAGCTCGCAGACCCCGGGCGCTCACCCGGACATCAGTGCAACGAACCGGACCCCGGGGAGTCGTACGGCGACCCCGGGGAGACGCACACCGCTCCGGAGTGACACGAAGCTTCGGAGTCACACGGCGCTCCGGAGTCGGGTGCTCGGCTCCCGGGAGCTGTGCTCGTGGTGCTCTACAGTGAAAGCATGTCGGCTTCCCACCCGCACGCCCCTCCGTTGACAGCGGACCAGCTGTCGCCGGAGTACGCGGATGCGCTCGAGGCGTTCGTCGAGGACCTCCGCATCCAGCGCAACGCCTCCGTGCACACGGTGCGCAACTACTCCGCGGATGTGCGCTCCCTCATGACCTTCCTCACCGAGGCCGACGGTCACGCACTCGCACTCATCGACATCGAGCTCGGGAACCTGCGACAGTGGCTCATGGACCAGTCGCGTCGCGGCGTGGCACCGGGGACCATTGCCCGGCGGATCGCCGCCATCCGCTCGTTCTGCGCGTTCTGCACCCGCACCGGGCGCATGGAGCACAACCCGGCGGCCCGCCTGGCCAGCCCCCGCAAAGGATCCCGGCTGCCGGCCGTGCTCCAGCAGTCGCAGACCGCCGCCGTCATGAATCGCGCGGCCCGAGCCGGCGCCGACACCGATCCCACCCGTACCGAGCCCACCCGCACCGAGCCCGACCCAGCCGACGCCACCACCCCACCCTCGCCTCGGGACCGCGCGATCGCTCTCCGCGACGCGGCGATCCTCGAGGTCCTCTACGCCACCGGGGTGCGGGTGTCCGAGCTCGCCGCGATGGACGTCTCCGACCTCGACCCGGAGCGCCGGCTCATCACCGTGCTCGGCAAGGGGGACAAGGAGCGCCGCGTGCCCTACGGCCTGCCGGCGGCGCGCGCTCTCGAGGCCTGGATCGCCGCCGGGCGGCCCGAACTCTCCGCCCCTGCCCCCGCCCCCGCTTCCGACTCCGCAGGCTCGGCTGATCGCCGCAGCCCGGCCCTGTTCCTCGGGGTCCGTGGCGGGCGGATCAATGTGCGCCAAGTGCGCGAGATCGTCCACCGGGCGACCGCCGCCGTCGACGGGGTCGCCGAGCTCTCCCCGCACGGCCTGCGCCATTCCGCCGCGACGCACATGGTGGAGAACGGTGCCGATCTCCGCCAGGTGCAGGAATACCTCGGTCATTCGACCCTGAGCTCGACCCAGATCTACACCCACGTCTCGCTCGGCCGGCTCTCCGAGAGCTACTACCGGGCACACCCCCGCGCCTGACGCGCCCGCTCACCCGGCCCGGAACTCCCAGTGCCAGGCCTCGGGCAGCGAGCCGCCGCCGCGGGCCCACGCCGGGTGGATCCACCCGAACCGGGGACCGTTCGACCGCATCCACTCGTGCTGCACCGTGCCGAAGGAGTTGATGCCGCCGCCGAGGTCCACGGCGAGCCCCCAGCCGTGGTTCGACCTCCCGGGAGTCGCAGCCATCCGGCCCTTGCGGCGCTTGAGGACGACCTGCGTCTCGTAATCCCGGTAGGAATCCGTCACCGAGATCCCGCGACCGAACTCCTCACGGTAGGCCGCATCGAGCGCGTCGAAGGCCTTCGCCGCATCGCAGCGCAGCCGGTGACCGGGTGCGGAGGCGAGCGGACACATCGCGACCGCCGGGATCCGGCCGTTCTGATGACCTCCCCACTGGCCGGCCCCGCTCGCCCCGTCGTCACCGGCCGGTACCGCGGGGAGCTCGGAGGGGGCTTCGGCCTCGGGCAGGAGGATCGTCGAATCCGCGGCGAAGAACGACGCCGGGTTGAGGTAGTCCTTCTCCGCATCCGCCCGCCACACGCCCACGTGGACGCATCCGGTCTCGCAGTGCGCAGGCTCCGCCACCGTGCCCACCGGCTGGCCGGCGAACACCGCACCCCCGGCCGTGAGATCCGAGGCCACGGGCTCGAAGGACACGACGTAGCCCGCGACCTCGAGGCTGAGCACCGGCCGTCCGGCGACCGTCCCGGCGAACCGCACGGTCCCGGCATCCGGCGCTCGGATCGCCTCGCCGGGCAGCGCACCGACATCGATCCCGCGGTGCCCGGACTCCCAGTTCTGCGCCGGTTTGTCGAACGGCCGGGTGACGGTGAAACCGGGCACCGGGGTGAACCAGTCCGCAGGCCGGTCCGCCGCCCGGGCGTTGAGGGGGAGCGCGGTGACGAGCAGCAGCGCGACGAGCGCCGCGCCCAGCGAGCGGAGGGCACGGTTCCGGTGGAGCATGCGAGCCGGGCGCACGATGCCGGCCGGGCGCACGATGCCGGCCGGGCGGAGAATGCGAGCGGGGTCGAGGGGAGGGGAGACGAGCGGATCGGCCATGGCCCCACCCTCGGCGCCCACTGCGGCTCCCGCCAGAGCGCCGCCACACCTGTGGACGAGACGGCGTCCGTCCCCAGCGGGCACCCGCAACCGATGGCGCACCGTCCACAGCCGCTTCCCGCAGCACCCGCCCCAGACCCTCCACCCGCGGGTTTGGCGCCTTTCGCCGCCCGACGTAGAATGGCGCCAGCGGGAGTGTGACCACTTCCGACTACGCGTATCCGATGAACCGACGAGTGCCACCGGTGCGAATCCACAGCCGCGAGCAGCGCAGAAGCGCTCGCGCGGTGCCGTGCGATTCGTGGGCACTCGGCCGCGGATACCAGGAATCAACCGAATCGTCGCAGCCGGCAGTGCCGCGCGCTGGGAACAGCGTCGGACACCGCCGGGGGACCGCGACCTGAAGCGTGCCGGCCCGATGGCCTGCACCATGAAAGGAGGGCGTCGGCATGGCCGTCGTCACCATTCGCCAGCTGCTCGACAGCGGCGTCCACTTCGGACACCAGACCCGCCGTTGGAACCCGAAGATGAAGCGCTTCATCTTCACCGAGCGCAACGGCATCTACATCATCGACCTCCAGCAGACCCTGGGCTACATCGACTCGGCCTTCGAGTTCGTCAAGGAGACCGTGGCCCACGGCGGCTCGATCCTCTTCGTCGGCACCAAGAAGCAGGCGCAGGAGGCCATCCAGGAGCAGTCCAAGCGCGTCGGACAGCCCTTCGTCAACCAGCGCTGGCTGGGCGGCATGCTCACGAACTTCCAGACGATCTCCGGGCGGCTGCGTCGCCTCAAGGAGCTCGAGGAGATCGACTTCGACGATGTCGCCGGCTCCGGCCACACGAAGAAGGAGCTCCTCATCCTCCGTCGTGAGAAGGACAAGCTCGAGCGCACCCTCGGCGGTATCCGCGACATGTCGCGCACCCCGTCCGCCGTGTGGATCGTCGACACCAAGAAGGAGCACCTCGCCGTCGACGAGGCGAAGAAGCTCGGGATCCCGATCATCGGCATCCTCGACACCAACTGCGACCCCGACGAGGTCGACTTCCCGATCCCGGGCAACGACGACTCGATCCGCTCGGTCGGACTCCTCACCCGCGTCATCGCCGATGCCGTGGCCGAGGGCCTGATTAAGCGCCACTCGTCCGGCGACGAGGGCGGCGAGAAGAACGTCTCCGCCGTCGAGGTCGAGCCGATGCCGGAGTGGGAGCGCGAGCTCCTCGAGGGCAAGGGCACCGACGAGGCCGCAGCCGAGGCACCCGCCGCCTCGACCACCGAGGCCCCCGCCGAGGCAGCGACCGAGGCCCCGGCCGAGAAGCCGGCCGAGGAGGCCCCCGCAGCGGACACCCCGGCCGAGGAGACCCCTGCCGCCGAGTCCACCGAGACCGCCGAGGCCGAGAAGACCGCCGAGGCCTGATCCGTACCCCTCCCGGCCCGCACCACCGTGCGGGCCGGGACACCACACGTCGCGTGACGTAAAGGAGATCCCATGGCAAACTACACCGCTGCTGACATCAAGGCGCTGCGTGAGAAGACCGGCGCCGGCATGATGGACGTCAAGAAGGCTCTCGAGGAGGCACAGGGCGACCAGGCCAAGGCCATCGAGATCCTGCGCGTCAAGGGCCTCAAGGGCGCCACCAAGCGCGAGGGCCGCTCGACCTCCGACGGACTCGTCGCCACCCGCGTCGAGGACGGCGTCGGCACCATGATCGAGTTCAACTCGGAGACCGACTTCGTCGCCAAGTCCGACAAGTTCGTCCAGCTCGCCGACGAGGTCCTCGACCTCGCGGTGAAGAACGGCGCCGAGTCCGCCGAGGCGCTGCTCGCCGCCGAGGTCGACGGCAAGTCCGTCGAGCAGTTCATCACCGAGGGCGGAGCCGCGCTCGGCGAGAAGGTGGCCCTGCGCCGCGTCGGCCGCATCACCGGCGCGCACGTCGAGTCCTACCTCCACCGCACGAACAAGGACCTGCCCCCGCAGGTCGGCGTGCTCCTCGCCTACGAGGGCGACAACGCCGAGGTCGCGCACGACGTCGCCGTGCACATCGCCGCGATGTCGCCGAAGTACTTCTCCCGCGAGGACGTCCCGGCGGAGCTCGTGGAGAAGGAGCGCGAGATCGCGCTCGAGACCGCGAAGAACGAGGGCAAGCCCGAGCAGGCGCTGCCGAAGATCGTCGAGGGTCGCGTGGGCGGCTTCTTCAAGGAGAACTGCCTCCTCGACCAGGGCTTCGCCAAGGAGCCCAAGAAGTCGGTGGCCTCGGTGCTCGAGGAGGCCGGCGTCACGGCGACCGGTTTCCTGCGCTTCCGTGTGGGCAGCTGACACACCGCACCACCGAAACACCGCACCACCGCGGACCGTCGCAGCACACGCTGAGCGCCGATCCGCCGCCGCAGGGCGGGGCCTCGTGCCCCGCCCTGCGCGCGTCTGCGGGCACCCCGGTTCCCGCCCGTTGTGAACCGGTGGGTAGCGCTAGACTGGTCCACGGCTCCCATGCCCACCCGCGCGCCGGCACCCCGGCGGGCGGCAGACGTTCCGCTCAGCAGGAAGGCAGCCATGTCGGACTCCCACGTGCACACCTCGTCCCGCCAGGACAACCCCACCCGGACCCACCGCCGGCGGGTGCTCCTCAAACTCTCCGGCGAGGTGTTCGGCGGCGGTGAGGTGGGCGTCAACCCCGACGTGGTGTCGGCCGTGGCGCGGGAGATCGCCGGAGCCGTGCCCGAGGTCGAGGTGAGCATCGTCGTCGGCGGCGGCAACTTCTTCCGCGGCGCGGAGCTCTCGCAGCGCGGTATGGACCGCACCCGCGCCGACTACATGGGCATGCTCGGCACCATGATGAACTGCCTGGCGCTCCAGGACTTCCTCGAGCAGGCCGGGGTCGACACCCGCGTGCAGTCGGCGATCCCGATGACCCAGGTCGCAGAGACCTACATCCCGCGCCGCGCGATGCGCCACATGGAGAAGGAGCGGGTCGTGATCTTCGGCGCCGGTGCCGGGCTGCCGTTCTTCTCCACCGACACCGTCGCCGCCCAGCGCGCGCTCGAGATCCGCGCCGACGCGGTGCTCATCGCCAAGAACGGCGTCGACGGCGTCTACACCGCCGACCCCAAGGTCGACCCGACGGCGGAGAAGATCGATCGCATCACCTACCAGGACGCGCTCACCCGCGGGCTCAAGGTCGTCGACGCGACCGCGTTCTCCCTGTGCATGGACAACAGGCTCCCGATGGTGGTGTTCGGCATGGAGGGCGACCACAACCTGCGCCGCGCGATCGCCGGCGAGCGGATCGGCACGATCGTCACCGGCGACTGAGCGTCCCCGGCCCCTCGCCGCCCGCACGCTCACCCGACCCGGCCCGCACCTCGGGCCCGGTGCTGTGCGCCGTGTCCGTGCGGCGCGCCTAGAATGGCACTACGAGACCAGCACCATCCCCCGACCCACCGAAAGGGCACGCAGTGATCAAGGAAACCCTGACCGAAGCCCGGCAGAAGATGGACAAGGCCATCGAGGTCACCAAGGACGACTTCGGCAATGTGCGCACCGGCCGGGCGAACCCCGCGCTGTTCGCGAGCATCCTCGTCGACTACTACGGTTCCCCGACGCCGCTCCAGCAGCTCGCCTCCTTCCAGGTGCCCGAGGCGCGCACCCTGCTCATCACCCCCTACGACCGCGGGGCGCTCGGAGACATCGAGACCGCGCTGCGCAAGTCCGACATCGGCGCGAACCCGGCCAACGACGGCAACATCATCCGTGTCGTGCTCCCGGAGCTCACCGAGGAGCGCCGGCGCGAGTACGTCAAGGTCGTCAAGGGCGATGCGGAGGACGGCAAGGTGTCCATCCGCAACATCCGCCGCAAGGCGAAGGAGACCCTGGAGAAGATCCAGAAGGACGGCGAGGCGGGCGAGGACGAGGTGCGCAGCGCCATCCACGAGCTCGAGGACCTGACGAAGAAGAAGGTCGAGGAGATCGACTCGCTCCTCGCCGCCAAGGAGGCCGAGCTCCTCGAGGTCTGATCGTCCGGTGAGACGCACGACCAGGGCGGAGCGCCCGTCATGACCGAGGACCAGCAGGGCACCGGGGGCCAGCAGGGCCGAGCACCGGCAGGGGAGGCATCCCCTGCCGGTTCCGGCGCGCCCTCCACCGGTGCCGCTCCCGCCGCGATCCCGGACCCGGCGCCGTTCCCACGGCGCCGCGACCTGCGCCTCGGCCGCGCGGCGCCCCCCGCACCGACCGGGCCCACGCCGACCGTCGAGGAGGCGCCCGGAAGCACCGCCCACCCCGTTCCGGGGGTGCAGACCGTTCCCGAGGCACCCGCCGCCGGAGCCTCGGCCCGCACCGACTCGCCGCGTCGGCAGGCCGCGGAGCGCCGCCGGGTGGAGGCCGAGGCCGAGCGCGTGTCCGGCCCGATCCCGATCGTCACCCCCGCGATGGTCGGGGCAGGCGTCGCCGCGCGCGGGGAGACCGCCTCGGTAGCGGCCGGGGTGCCTGCCGTCCGCACCGGGTCCACGGCCCACCCGCCCGGCGCCGATTCATCGGATGCAGCGTCCACCGGCCCCGGGTCCACCGATCCGGATCCTGGCGCACCGGCCGCCGACCTCCCCGAATCCGCCTACGGGCACGGCTTCGTCACCCCCATCGCCGCGCCCGAGGCACCGCCGGCCGGCAAGGACTACGGCCGGGCCGGGCGCAACCTGCCGGCCGCGATCGGCGTCGGCGTGCTGCTCGGCGGCGGTGTGTTCGCCTCCCTGCTGTTCTACCCGCCCTCCTTCCTCATCATCGCCCTCGCCGGCATCCTCGCCGCGATGTGGGAGCTCGCCAACGCGCTCTCCCGCTCGGGCTCCGTGGTGGCACGGGTGCCCACGATCACCGCTGCCAGCTGCATGCTGCTCGCGACCTACCTCGGAGGCCGGGAGGCGCTCTGGGTGACCTTCACCGTGGGCGCCGGCGCGATCCTCCTCTTCACCCTGTTCGAGCGCCGCCCCAACCCGGTCAAGGACGTGTGTCTCAGTCTCTTCGCGCTGACCTACGTCGGGCTCATGGCGGCGTTCGTCGTCCACATGCTCACCTTCGAGCAGGGCAATCTCCTCGTCATCTGCTTCCTCTCCCTCGTCGTCGCCTCCGATGTCGGGGGGTATGCCTTCGGCGTGCTCTGGGGCAAGCACCCGATCGCCCCGCGGATCTCGCCCAAGAAGTCGTGGGAGGGCTATGCGGGCTCGGCGATCATCGCGACGGCCGTCGGCATGTGCATGGCCGGGTTCGTGTTCGATGCCCCGCTGTGGACCGGCGCGGTGCTCGGCTTCGTCATCCCCGCCTTCGCCACCCTCGGCGACTTCTCCGAGTCGATGATCAAGCGCGACCTCGACCTCAAGGACATGGGCACCCTGCTGCCCGGCCACGGCGGCGTCATGGACCGGCTCGACTCGATCCTGCCCACCGCGCCCATCGCGCTCATCCTGTTCAGCTTCCTGCCCGGCTACATCACCTGAAAAGAGCACCGTTCGTGTCCCTCATCGATTCGCTGTCCCGCGCCGTCCCGGACGACATCATCATCACCGACCCCGATGTCATGGACCGGTACCTCCACGACGACGCCGAATGGGCGCCCTACGAGCAGGCGGCCGCCGTGATCCGCCCGCGGGACACCGCACAGGTCGCCGCAGCGGTGAACTGGTGCATCGAGAACCGGGTGGCCGTGGTGCCGCGCGGCTCGGGCACCGGTCTGTCCGGGGGAGCGAATGCGCTCGCCGGCTGCCTGGTGATCTCGCTCGACGCGATGGACCGGGTGCTCGCGGTCGATCCCGTCGAGCGCACCGCACGGGTGCAGCCCGGCGTCATCAACAACGACCTGCGCGCCCGGGTCGCGGAGGACGGCCTGTGGTATCCGCCGGACCCGGCCTCGGCCCCGTGGTCGTCGATCGGCGGCAACGTCGCGACGAACGCCGGCGGCCTGTGCTGCGTGAAGTACGGGGTGACGAGCGAGTACGTGCTCAGCCTCGAGGTCGTCACCGGCACCGGGAAGATCGTGCGGGTGGGCAAGCGGACCGCCAAGGACGTCGCCGGCTACGACCTGCGCGCGCTCGTCGTCGGCTCCGAGGGCACGCTCGGCATCATCACCGAGGTCACCGTCAGGCTCCTCCCGCTGCCGCCGGCGGCCACCGCGATCGTCGGCTACTTCGACAGCCTCGTCGAAGCCGGGCAGGGCGTCGCCAACGTCACTGCCGCCGGCGTCATCCCGTCGGCCCTCGAACTCGTCGACTCCTACTGCCTCAAGGCCGTCGACGACTGGAAGAACATGGGGCTGTCCGCCGAGGCCGAGGTCATCCTCCTCGCATCGACCGACGTGCCGGGGGCGGCCGGGGAGGCCGAGGCCGCCGCGATCGTCGCCGCCTTCGAATCCGCCGGGGCGACCTTCGCCGCGGTGAGCGAGAACGCCGAGGAGGCCGAGGCGTTCTTCGCCGCCCGCCGCCTGGCCTACCCGGCGCTCGAACGGCTGGGCCCGGTGCTCACCGAGGACATCTGCGTGGCCCGCTCGAAGGTGCCCGAGGTGCTCCGCCGGATCCAGGAGATCGGGGAGGCCCACGACACCGTGCTCGCGCAGATCGCCCACGCCGGCGACGGCAACCTCCACCCGCTCCTCGTCACCCCGGTCGGGGACGAGGACGCCAAGCGGCGCGCGCAGGCGGCGTTCGAGGACATCATCGCGGTCGCCCTCGAGGCCGGAGGCACGGTGAGCGGCGAGCACGGGATCGGGCTGCTCAAGGCCGACGGGCTCGCCTCCCAGCTCTCCGCCGAGGTCATCGACATGCACGTCGCGGTCAAGCGGGCGCTCGACCCGCACGGCATCATGAATCCCGGGAAGGTGTTCGCAGTCCCGGGTGAGGAGTGAGGCTCGTGCGATACTGGAGGGCACATGACTGAGAACCCGCCCCGCAGACAGGTCCGCCCCGTCGTCGAGAACCCCGACGGGACGACCTCGCGCACGCCCACCCGCGACGGCCGGCCGCTGCTGAACTTCCGGTCCCCGCGCGTCAGCCAGCCGCCACAGCACCTCGCCGACATGACGATGGACGAGCGGACCGCCGTGGTCAAGGAGATGGGACTGCCCGGCTTCCGCGCCAAGCAGCTCTCCACCCACTACTTCGTCCACCACACCACGGACCCCGAGGCGATGACCGACCTGCCCAAGGACCGCCGGGCCGAGCTCGTCGAACGCTTCTTCCCGCCACTGCTCACCGAGGTCCACCGGCTGCGGACCAAGAACGGCGACACGATCAAGTTCCTGTGGCGGCTGTTCGACGGTGCGCTCGTCGAATCGGTGCTCATGCGCTACCGCAACCGGATCACCCTGTGCGTGTCCTCGCAGTGCGGCTGCGGCATGAACTGCCCGTTCTGCGCCACCGGCCAGCAGGGGCTCACCCGCAACATGTCGAGTGCGGAGATCGTCGAACAGGTCATCCGCGCCAATCAGGTCATCGCCGCCGGCGAGCTGGCCGACACCTCCGGTGAGGACTCCGACATGCTCGGCAACCCGGCTGCCGCCGTCGGCTCCGAGGCCGACGAGGAGCAGGGCCGGGAGCCCGCGGGCGCCCCGGGTCCGGGATCCGGTCCCGGCGCCGCCGAACGGGTGACGAACATCGTGTTCATGGGGATGGGCGAGCCGCTCGCCAACTACAAGCGCGTCATGGGTGCGGTGCGCCGGTTCGTCGAGCCGGCCCCGGCGGGTCTGGGGATGGGTGCCAGGCGCATCACGATCTCCACGGTGGGACTCGTGCCCGGCATCAACAAGCTCGCCGCGGAGGAGATCCCGGTGACCTTCGCGCTCAGCCTCCACGCTCCGGACGACGGCCTGCGCGACGAGATGATCCCGGTGAACACCCGGTGGAAGGCCGACGAGGCGATCGACGCGGCCTACAACTACTATCGCACCACCGGGCGCCGGGTGAGCATCGAGTACGCGCTCATCAAGGACATGAACGACCACGCCTGGCGGGCCGAGCTGCTGGCGAAGAAGCTCAACGCGCGCGGACGGGGCTGGGTGCACGTCAACCCGATCCCGCTCAACCCGACCCCCGGCTCGGTGTGGACGGCCTCCGAGCCGGCCGTCGCCGCCGAGTTCGTACGACGCCTGCAGGACGCCGGCGTGCCGACGACGATCCGGGACACGCGCGGCAAGGACATCGACGGGGCGTGCGGGCAGCTGGCCGCGGCGCAGTGAGCTAGGACTGAGGAGAGGACCACGGTGGACACGAACTTCCCCAGGATGTCGGGGTGGAAGAACGGCTACGACCCGGTGCAGGTCGACAGCTTCTTCAAGCGCGCCCGCGAATCCTTCGAGCGCGAGTCGCCGCAGCCCGGCGATCTCGATGCGCGTGCGGTGCGCACCGTGGGCTTCGATCTCACCCGCAAGGGCTACCACGTGGGCGTCGTCGATGCCGCCCTCGACCGGCTCGAGGACGCCTTCGCCAAGCGGGCGCGCGACCGGCTGGTCGAGCGCTCCGGTCAGGACTCCTGGGTGCAGGAGCTCACCCGCGCCGCCGCTTCCCTGCGCGGCCGTCTCACCCGCCCGGCAGGGGAGCGCTTCAACCACCCGGAGAAGGGCATCATCGGCTACGACATCGCCGAGGTCGACGAGCTCTGCGACCGCATCAACGGCTACTTCACGCAGGGGCAGGCGATGAGCGTCGACGAGGTGCGGCGCGTGCTGTTCCGGGTGCGCAAGGGCGAGCGGGCCTACGACGAGGACCAGGTCGACGCGTTCATCGACCGGGTCGTCGAGGTCATGTCCAGTGTCGACTGAGATCCACTGGTTCCGCCGGCCCGGCGCGATCGCGCCCGATCACCCGGGCACCCTCAACCCTGTCTACGAGCTGCTCGACCATCCCATCGTCCTCGGCCGGGCCGACGAGCCCTTCCTCGAGTCGGAGCACGACGCAGAGGGGTTCTTCACCCATGAGGTGGCCCTCGACCGGGTCGCCAAGCTCGCCGGGATCCTGCGCCTGCTCGGCGTCGGACCGGACGTGCCCGTGCGGATCGCCGCCGAGGTGCCCGAGCCCGCTGCGGTACTCGCCCGCCTCGCCGTCGTCCGGGTGGGCGGGAGACTCGTCGAGGACGCCTCCGCACCGGTCGACGTCGAGCTCGTGACAGGCCGGAGCGCATCGGTGCGCGACGTCCACCGGGCCTTCGACAAGCCGGTCCGTCGGTTGCTGAGCGGCTTCGAGGGAGTCGCCGTCGCCGCTCGCGGTGAGGACGGCGTGCTCGCCGCGCCCGTCGATCTCGACCCGGTGATGCGCGATGCCCGGATCGAACCGGCGGCGGCCGCCGAACTCCCGGCCGACCTCGTCGTCATCGCCCGTGAGGACGGGGCTCAGGTGCCGGCGCTTGCCGTCGCGGAGTCCCCGGCCTCTGTGCTCACTGTGCCGATCGCGAACTGATATTCCGGCGCCGTGCCGTTGACGGTGTGGTCCCCGACGAGGCGGGCCTTGTAGACCCACGGGTTGTGGGAGCCGACCGTGCGCGCATTGCGCCAGTGGCGGTCGAGCCCGGCCGCCTCCCGCACCGCGGAGGACCCGAGCGCGTCGAACACCCTGCCGGCCGCCTCCGGCACCAGCCGGGTGAGGGCGACCTGGGCCTGGGAGACGGCGAGTGTCGCCGCGTGATTCGCCGCGGTGTCCGCGTCGGAGCTCTGCTCGGTGTCGGTTTCCGAGGCTGTCTTGGGGACTCCGGGGAGGGCGGTGTCGTGTGCGCGCTGGACGGCTTCGGCCGCGCTCGCGACCACCGCGCGGGCGGTGAAGGCTGCGGCCTCGGCCTCGCCGATGATCTGGAGGATCTGCGGGTCGTCGCGCACCCGGTCAGCATTCCCGTGGCTGTAGGAGCGCTCGCGCGCGGCGACGGCGCAGGCGGCATCTCGGGCGACCGCCGTCGCGATCCCGGCCTGGGTGGCAAGGAGCACGAGCTGGTAGAGCGCGGACTGGTAGCGGAAGCGGTCGGAGAAGGGGATGACATCGCGCGGATCGAGGCGGGTTGCAGTGAAGCGGGTGGTACCGGTGCCGGTGAGACGCTGGCCGAACCCGTCCCAGTCGTCGCTCACCTCGACCCCGGGCTGGTCGAGCGGGATGAGCGCGACGTGGCGCACACCGGCGTCATCGGCGACGGTGGTGTCCGCGTAGTCGGCGTAGATCGAGCCAGTGGAGTAGAACTTCTCCCCGGTGACCTCGGCGACCTCATCGCGGGTGCGGATGCGGGTGCGCAGGGTGCCGCGCTCGACGTCCCCGATCTCCGTCCACGCGTTGCCGATCACCGCACCCGCAGTGATCCGGGGGAGCCAGCGGTCGCGGAACCCGGTGTGCGGGGTGACGAGCAGGTCCTCGACGAAGGCGATGTGCCCGCGCCAGATCTGGGCGCAGTTCGAATCCGCGGTGGCGAGGTCGACGAGCAGCGCGGCGAGCTGCGGGATCGAGGCGCCGAAGCCGCCGACATCGTGCGGCAGCCGGAGCCGGCCGAACCCCGCCTCGGCGAGCGCGCGGATCTCCGCGTGCGGCAGCGTGCGCGTCCGCTCGCGCTCGAGCGCACCGGCGGCGATCTGCTCGAACACCGGGGCGAAGCGTGCGCGCAGCTCTGTGGTCGTCGCTGTGGGAGGAACGGCTGGGGGACCGTCGCTCACCGGGGAACGGTCAGCAGTCGGGGAGCCGGTGGTAGGGATACCAGGGGCATGCGGGGCAGTGGAGCGTGATTCGGGGGAGCGGACTGTGGTGGTCGAGGCGGTCATGATGACGGGATCCTTTCGCAGCGGTTGCCGCCACGTTAGGATCCCGTGCGCCCGGACCGCCGGCCCGCCGTCATCCGCCGACCCGGGCCGACGCGCCCATTCACATCACGTCATCCGCTGACACGCGTCATCGGGGCCAGATGATCCCTTATTCGAAGAAGTCCTCGTCGACCTCGACCACGTGGTAGGTCTGAGTGGTCTGCACTCCCACCCGATACGCGACCATGAGCGAGACCAGCCGTGTCCCATCGACGAGCACGATCCGAGTGGGAATCTGCTCCGCATAATCCAATGCCTGACGTGTGAAAGTGCTCGTGGTGAGGAAGATCCCGCGATTCGCACCCAGACCATGCAGTGCCCCGATGAATGCCTGGATCGCTTCGCGCCCGACCGAGTTGTGCGCCGCATAGCGCTTCGCTTGGACATAGATCCGTTCCAGGCCCAGCGCATCCTGATCGATGACGCCGTCGACCCCGCCGTCGCCTGTTCCGCCGATGCGTTTCCCCCGCTGCTCGGCGCCGCCGTAACCCATCGCGAGGAGCAGCCGGACGACGGCGTCCTCGAAGAAGGAGGGATCACTGTCCCGAAGGCGCGTCAACAAATCGTCGGCGACCTCCTCCGTGATGCGTGCTATCCCCGACTCGATCTGTTCGATCGGCGAGATCTCGGATTCGGTGGCTGCGTCTGCAATGATGCCGGCAGATTCGCCGTGCTGCGGCTGAGTGTGAGGCCAGTACTCCTTGAAGAGCCGGTTCGCATCTCCGAAATCCGGTTCGGCGTCGGGGTTCTCGCGCAACCACTTCAGTCCGTCGGGAGTGATGCGGTACTTCGCCCGTTCCGGGCGTTCGACCCATCCCGCTTTGAAGAGGTTGGTCAGAGCCCAGCCGACACGGTTGTCTGCGCGACCATCACCGACTGCGATGCGTTCTGCCCGAGCACTTTCGGAGAGTTCTGCGGAGTCGAGAACACGTGCGACGAGATCGCGTCGACGAACGATCGACCCGTCGGACAGGACCTGCAAGACGTGCGGGATGAACCTCGGCCAGATCGGGACCTCGGACTGTTCGGGCAGCTCGGTCATTGTTCTCGTGTCGGCCTTCCAGCTCGATCGTGCGGTGACTTCATCACGGCCGCTCGGCGTCCCAGCCGAGGGCACCGCGGATGAAGGCCGCCTGGCCGGTGTGCTGGGCGGCGTCGTCGATGATCGACACGATGCGCACTCCGCGGGTGACCGGTGGGTCGTAGGAGTCGTCGATGACCTCGGCGAGGTCGTCCGCCGTGAGCGTGCGGAGGTAGGCGACGGCCGCCTCGCGCACGGCATCGAGGTAGCCGAGCAGCTCCTCCGGCCCGTCGGCGCGGAACGCCGCCACCTGCTCCGGGGAGTCCCCGAAGCCGAAGTCCTCGGCCCCGCGGTCGAACCGCTTCGCCCAGCCCGCGGCGGTCCACACCTGCTCGCGGCCGGCGAGGTGGGCGATCTGCAGGTCCTGCTCGCGCGCGATGTGCCACACGAGCCATGCGATCGAGTTGCTGTTCTCGGTGAGTCGGGCATGCAGGGTGTCGGTGTCGATCCCCTCGAGGATCCCCCGGCACCCGGTGACGGCGCGGTCGTAGGCGTCGATGAGCAGTGCGCTGATGTCCACAGTGATCTCCTTCGTGGAACGGGTGGTGGGGACCGGACCGGGGCGCCGACCCGGAGGTCGACGCCCCGGTCGGGTGCGGTGCGAGTGCTGGTCCGCAGGTGCGGATCAGCGCTGGGCGGGTGCGCGCGGTGCGAGCCGCGGATCAGTTCGCGAAGGCGTTGATCCCGGTCATCGCGCGACCCAGCGTGAGCTGGTGGACCTCGTGCGTACCCTCGTAGGTGAGGACGGTCTCGAGGTTGATCGCGTGGCGCAGCGGCGGGTACTCGCTCGTGATGCCCGAGCCGCCGAACAGCGCGCGGAGGTCGCGGCAGATGTTCATCGCGGTGTCCACGGTGACCATCTTGCCGAGGCTGATCTGCTCCGGGCGCACGCCGACGGTGTCCTTGAGCTCGCCGATGTGCTTGGCGAGCAGAGTGATCTGCGAGT
This sequence comes from Brevibacterium sp. R8603A2, assembly GCF_023072605.1. NCBI lineage: Bacteria > Bacillati > Actinomycetota > Actinomycetes > Micrococcales > Brevibacteriaceae > Brevibacterium > Brevibacterium sp. R8603A2. Next base: position 119,132 of record NZ_JALLGN010000002.1, on the reverse strand, counting down.
ACTGGCCGAGCGCCTTCGCGAGCTTCTGCTGGGTGATCTGGAACGAGGACAGCGGGCGCTCGAACTGGATGCGGGTGCCGGTGTACTCGATCGCGGACTGGAGGGCGTCGCGGGCGGCGCCGGTGACGCCGAACACGATCCCGAACCGCGCCTCGGACAGGCAGGACAGCGGACCGCGCAGGCCCTTGGCCTTCGGCAGCATCGCGGATTCCGGCAGGCGCACGTTGTCGAGCACGATCTCACCGGTGATCGAGGCGCGCAGCGAGAGCTTGCGCTGGATCTTGGGCACCTCGACGCCGGGGGTGTTCGTCGGGATGACGAACCCGCGGACGATGTTCTTGCCCTTGTCGTCGAGCTCCTCGGTCTTCGCCCACACGACCATGACGTCGGACACCGGGGAGTTGGTGATCCACATCTTGGCGCCGTTGAGCACCCAGTCGCTGCCGTCCTTCTTCGCCGTGGTCTTCATGCCGGCCGGATCGGAGCCGACGTCGGGCTCGGTGAGGCCGAAGCAGCCGATCGCCTTGCCGGCGGCCATCTGCGGCAGCCACTCGTTCTTCTGGTCCTCGGAGCCCCAGTGGTGGATGGCGAACATCGCGAGCGAGCCCTGCACGCTCACGAGCGAGCGCAGACCGGAGTCGATCGCCTCGAGCTCGCGGCACGCCAGCCCGTACTGGGTGGCGGTGGTGCCGGCGCAGCCGTAGCCCTCGAGGTGCATGCCGAGCACACCGAGCTCGCCCAGGCCCTCGGCGAGCTCGCGGGCCGGGATGGTCCCCTCGAGGTAGTAGTCGCCGATCTTGTCGCGCACGTTCTCGTCGAGCCACTTGCGGAGGACACCGGCGAACTCGCGATCCTCCTTGGAGAAGACGGAATCGATGCCGAGGATCTGATCGGGGGTCTGCACTGTGCTCATCACGGGGTCCTTCTGTTCGACGATCGGGGCGGAACACACTCGGCTCACGACATGCATGACGCAGGGACTTCACTGTCCTCTAAGGATTCAGTGACATCATCGGTCAGCGTGAGCGTTCGTACTATCAGTGTAATCGGGACCACAGGGTCCGTGGGCACCCAGGCCATCGACGTCGTCACCGCGAACCCGGACCGGTTCGCGGTGAGCGCGCTGGCCGCCGGGTCGAACCGCGTGCTCCTCGTCGAGCAGGCGGTGCGCCTCGGTGCGCGCCGGATCGGACTCGCCGACCCCGGGGACGCCGGCGAGGCGACGATCCGGGACATGCTCGCCCACGAGGCCGCCCGCCAGGGCCTGCCCGACCGGGTCGAAGCGATCGAGCTCGGGCCCGAGGCGAGCGAGCGGATCGCCGCCGCGGACGCCGACGTCGTGCTCAACGCCGTCACCGGTGCCGTGGGTCTGCGCAGCACGCTCGCCGCACTCGAGGCCGGCACGGACGTCGCGCTCGCGAACAAGGAGTCGCTCATCGTCGGCGGCCCGGTCGTGCTCGACGCCGCCGCCCGCTCCGGGGCCCGGCTCATCCCGGTCGACAGCGAGCACTCCGCGATCGCCCAGGCCCTGCGCGCCGGCCGGGCCGGCGAGGTCGAGCGCCTCGTCATCACCGCTTCGGGCGGGCCCTTCCGCGGTATGAGCCCCACCGAGCTCGAATCCGTCACCCCCGCTCAGGCGCTCGTCCACCCGACGTGGAACATGGGCACCGTCATCACCACGAACTCCGCGACGCTCGTCAACAAGGGCCTCGAGGTCATCGAGGCCCACCTGCTGTTCGGCATCGACTACGACCGGATCGACGTCGTCGTCCACCCGCAGTCCCAGATCCACTCGATGGTCGAGTACATCGACGGCTCGACGCTCGCCCAGGTGTCGCCGCCGGACATGCGCCTGCCCATCGCCTACGCGCTCGGCACCGGCACCGACGGCACGACCCGCCGCGTCCCGGGCGCGACCGCGCCCAACGACTGGACGACGCCCACCTCCTGGACCTTCGAACCCGTCGACTCCGCCGCGTTCCCGGCCCTCGACCTCGCTTACCGCGCCGGCCGCCTCGGGCACACCGCCCCGGCGGTGTACAACGCCGCGAACGAGGTGCTCGTCGAGGCCTTCCATGCCGGCCGGGTGACGTTCCCGCAGATCTCGGCCGGGATCGCCGCCGCGCTCGACGCGCTCACCGGGGACGCGCCCGCGGCCGCCGGCGTGCTCACCGTGGACTCCGTGCTCGCCGCCGACTCCCGCGCCCGGGACCACGCCCGGGACTGGATCGCCCAGGCCGGGGCCGAGCAGGAGCGGGCCGTCCGATGACACCGCTGCTCTACGCCCTCGGTGTCGTCCTCTTCATCGTCGGGATCAGCCTCTCGATCGCGCTCCACGAGCTCGGCCACCTCATCCCCGCCAAGCGGTTCGGGGTCAAGGTCACCCACTACATGGTCGGCTTCGGCCCCACCCTGTTCTCGCGCCGGCGCGGGGAGACCGAGTACGGGATCAAGGCGTTCCCGCTCGGCGGCTTCATCGCGATGCCCGGCATGTACCCGCCGCTCGAGGCGACGAGCGCCCGCGCCGAGCAGCTGGGCGGGGCCGACGACGCCGAGGAGATCGTCACCGCCGACGCCAGCCTCAGGGAGAGCGCCGAGGGCTCCGTGGAGACCGGGGCAGGCGCTTCCGGGCACCCCGGCACCGCGCTCACCGCGGGGGACCCACCGCGCCGGGAGTGCCGGCGCCGCGGTCGGCTGTTCGAGCGGAGCATGGCCGACGCCCGCGAGTTCTCCAACCAGGAGATCGGACCCGGCGAGGAGCGTCGCACCTTCTACGCGCTGTCCGTCCCCAAACGCCTCGTCGTGATGTTCGGCGGCCCGGCGGTCAACCTCGTCCTCGGCATCCTCATCATGGCGGTCGTGATGCTGGGGTTCGGCGTCGTCCAGCCGACGACCACGGTGGCGACCGTCGTCGAGTGCGCAGTGCCCGCCTCGGAGGCGGCGAAGCGCCCCGCCGAGGAGCGCAGCACCTGCCGCGAGGGCGATCCGCTCACTCCGGCCTGGGAGGTCGGCATCAAGCCCGGCGACGTGATCGTCGCGATCGACGGGGAGGCCACGCAGTCGTGGGAGGAGCTGTCCGCGGCGGTCCGCGCCTCCGCAGGGGACACCGTGCCGGTCCGCGTCATGCGCGACGGCCACCAGTCCGACATCGAGGTGCCGATCATCGCCACCGAGCGCCCCGTCCTCGACGAATCCGGTGCCCCGATCGTCGACGAGACCGGCACCCCGGCCACGGAGACCACCGGCTTCCTCGGCGTGAGCCCGACACAGGAGCGCCGCCCGATGGCGCTCGCCGAGTTCCCCGGTGAGATGGCCGGCATGATCGGCCAGACCTTCACCGCGCTCTTCACCCTGCCGGAGAAGCTCGTCGAGATCGGCGGGGTCGCCTTCAGCGATGCCGAGCGCGACCCGGAGGGGCCGATCGGCATGGTCGGGGTGGGCCGCGTGGCCGGTGAGATCGTGAGCACCGAGCAGCTCGAGGTCGTCGAGAAGGCGCAGGTCGGGCTGTCGCTCCTGGGCTCCCTCAACCTCTTCCTCTTCGCGTTCAACATGGTGCCGCTGCTCCCGCTCGACGGCGGACACATCGCCGTCGCGCTCTACGAAGGGGCCCGGCGCCGGATCAACCTCGCACGCGGACGGGGGATCATCGGCCCCTTCGACACCGCCCGCCTGCTGCCGCTGACCTATGTCGTCGTCGGGGTGCTCCTGTGCATGACCGCGCTGCTCCTCTACGTCGACATCGTCAAACCGGTCATCCTGTTCGGCTAGCTGCTCCTCCGCGGCGTCATCGGGTGCGGTCGGGAGCGGGCGCCGTCTCCTGTTCTGTGATCTGCGCGACCTCCGCCGTTCAGGTTCCCTGCAATCGCGGGGGCTACGATGGAAGCAGTGTCATGCGCCCAGGTTCGGGCGCACTGCAGCCGTCGAAGGGAAACTCGTGACCTCGGTCAACCTCGGAATGCCCGCCGCTCCGCCCCCGGTGCTCGCACCTCGCCGGCAGACCCGCCAGATCAAGGTCGGCTCGGTGGGCGTGGGGTCCGAATCCCCGGTGAGCGTCCAGTCGATGACGACGACGAAGACCACCGACATCAACGCCACCCTCCAGCAGATCGCGGAGCTCACCGCGGCCGGCTGCGACATCGTGCGCGTCGCCTGCCCGAGCGCGGACGACGCCGAGGCCCTGCCGGCGATCGCGGCGAAGAGCCAGATCCCGGTCATCGCCGACATCCACTTCCAGCCCAAGTACGTGTACGCCGCGATCGACGCCGGCTGCGCGGCGGTCCGCGTCAACCCGGGCAACATCCGCAAGTTCGACGATCAGGTCAAGGAGATCTCCCGGGCCGCCGCGGATGCGGGCGTGTCGATCCGGATCGGCGTCAACGCCGGCTCCCTCGACAAGCGGATCATGGAGAAGTATGGCAAGGCCACGCCGGAGGCGCTCGTCGAGTCGGCGGTGTGGGAGGCCTCCCTGTTCGAGGAGCACGACTTCCACGACTTCAAGATCTCCGTGAAGCACAACGACCCGGTCGTCATGGTGCGCGCCTACGAGCTGCTCGCCGAGGCCGGCGACTGGCCGCTGCACCTCGGCGTGACCGAGGCCGGGCCCGCGTTCCAGGGCACGATCAAGTCCGCCACCGCGTTCGGCGCGCTGCTGAGCCAGGGGATCGGCGACACCATCCGCGTCTCCCTGTCCGCGCCGCCCGTCGAGGAGATCAAGGTCGGCAACCAGATCCTCGAATCCCTCAACCTGCGCCCGCGGAAGCTCGAGATCGTGTCGTGCCCCTCGTGCGGCCGCGCCCAGGTCGACGTCTACACGCTCGCCGACAAGGTCACCGCCGGTCTCGAGGGCATGGAGGTGCCGCTCCGGGTGGCAGTCATGGGATGCGTGGTCAACGGGCCCGGTGAGGCGCGCGAAGCCGACCTCGGCGTGGCCAGCGGCAACGGCAAGGGGCAGATCTTCGTCAAGGGCGAGGTCATCAAGACCGTGCCGGAGTCCGAGATCGTCGAGACCCTCATCGAAGAGGCCATGCGCATCGCCGAGGAGATGGAGGCTCCGTCGGGTCCGGCCGAGGTGGTCGTCGGCTGATGCGGCTGGCCCGGCTCGGCCACGAGCACACCGACTGGTTGAGCAGGCTCACCGAGGCCGACCCCGCCCAGCACGTGTTCCTCGCCAGTCTGCTCGAGCTCACCCGCAGCGCGCAGGTGTCGTCCCCGTCCGGGACCCTGTACGGGGTGTTCGACGGGGACGAGCCGGTCGCCGCCTACTGGATCGGCGGCAGCATCATCTCGCTCGGCGCGACCCCGCGCACCAACGCGCTCGTCGCCGACATGCTCAACTCGCGCGGCCGCTTCGCCTGTTCGATCATCGGCGACCACCGGCCGGTCATCGACCTCCACCGGCGCCTGCGCTGGGGCCCGGCCCGCAGCGTGCGCGCCGACCAGCCGTTCATGGTCGCCGACCGGCAACCCCGCGTGGCACCCGCCGCCGAGGTGCGGGTCGGGGACCTCGAGGACGTCAGCGAGGCCTACGCGGCGGCCGTCGAGATGTTCACCGAGGAGGTCGGGTTCTCCCCGGTGGAGAACGGGTCCGCGGGGTACCTGAGCAAGGTCCGCTCGAACCTCGCCAGCGGCTCCACCCTGCTCTACACCGCCGAGCGCGGGCCGGACGGCGAGCCGCTGCCCCGCTGGCCGGCGCAGAACTCCGCGCGGCAGGTCGTGTTCAAGGCCGACATCGGCATCCGCTCGGACACGGCGGTGCAGATCCAAGGGGTGTGGGTGCACCCGGCGCTCCGCGGCCGCGGGCTCGCCGCGCCCGGCATGGTCGCCGTCACCGACCACGTCCGGCGCACCGTGGCGCCCGTCGTCAGCCTCTACGTCAATGCCTTCAACGCCCCGGCGCTGCGCACCTACGCCGCCGCCGGCTACTCCCAGCGCGGCTGCTTCGCCACGATCATCTACTGAATCCCAGAGTGCAATTCTCGAAGGTTCCTGGGAACGATTCCGCGAACCATCGCAATCTCACGCGACAGCAGCGTCAGTCGTCCTCCCGCGGGTCGAAGCGGAACTCACCGGGCGCCTCGGCGCCGGACCGGTCCCGTCCGCGCAGGGCCTCGAGCGCGCGCCGGTCCTTCTTCGTCGGCCGCCCGGTGCCCTTGTCGCGTCGCGGCACCCATCCGCGCAGGGTCGGATCCGGCGGGGGCGTGAGGTCCTCGTAGCACTGCTGGGCGATCGGCGCACCGCCGCGCGTGTCGAGGAGGGCGGTGATGCGGAGGATCTTCTCGAATCCGGTTCGACGCACCCGGACCTCCTGACCGATCCGCACCTTCTGCGAGGCCTTGACCCGCTGGCCGTCGAGCTGCACGTGCCCGCCCCGGCACGCCGTGGTCGCCGCCGACCGGGTCCGGAACATCCGCACGGCCCACAGCCAGACGTCGATGCGCTGGGATTCGCTGGAGTCGAAACGGGGTTCGGGCATGGGTCGAGTCTACGGTTCTCCGCAGAGCCGAGGACAGCTCGGAGCGGCATGGGGCGGCCCGGCCGGCCGTCCCCGCGCCGGCAGTGATGCGGATGCCTGGCAGCCCACCGGCTGCCCGCGGCAGACTCGGAAGGGGCGGATGCGTCCGCGGAGTTGAGAGACTGGGTGCATGACTCCACCACCGGTGAGCCTCACCGCACCCGCCCTCATCGACTGGACACCGCCGCGAGGCCTGCGCGCCCACGAGTCCACCTCGGTCATCGGGCGCGGCCAGGCGATGTGGGACCGTGCGAGCACCGAGGTCCTCCGCTGGACCGTGAAGACGCGCAGCGGGTTCCGGGTGGCGCCCGCCGCCGAGGCGGTCGTCGGCGCACGCCCGACGGTCACCGCCGGCCTGCTCGGGATCACGGTCGTCGAACCGGTCGAGGTGGTCGAGGTCGTCCGCGCGGCGGATCGGGTGGGCTTCGCCTACCGCACCCGCCCCGGCCATCCGCTCGACGGCGAGGAGGCGTTCATCGTCCACCGGGCCGGACCCGAGGTGCGGCTGACGATCCGCTCCCTCACCCGGCCCGCCCCGGCCGGGTTCTGGCGGCCGCTGTACCCGGCACTGCTCGTCGCCCAGCAGGTGGTGCGCCGCCGCTACCGCGCCGCCCTGCGCCGGCCGGGCTGACCGGGACGATCCGGCTCGCGGGGGGCGCGGCCCCGCTCAGCCGGTGAACTCGACGCCGGGCCGGGGTCGGGTGTCGACGGTGAGTTCGAAGACGTCGGGCCGGGAGTAGTGCCCGACCGGGTCGAAGTCGTAGGTGGTGCGGGAGCGGGCGGTGACGTCGACCTCGGCGGTGAGGATCGTCTCCTCGTCGTAGACGGGGCCGGCGAGCAGTTCGCCGGTGGGGCCGTAGATCGCCGAGCCGCCGCGGATCAGCCAGCCGGCCTCGTTCGGCTCGAGCACGCTCGCGTAGTCGTCCCCGAAGTCCTCCGCGCGGATCGCCTGGCACGCGGAGAGGACGAAGCAGCGGCCCTCCATCGCGATGTGGGCCATGGTGTGCTGCCAGGTGTCGCGATCGTCGACCGTCGGAGCGCAGTAGATCTCGACGCCCTGGGCGTACATCGCCTGCCGGAGCAGCGGCATGTAGTTCTCCCAGCAGATCACCGCGCCGGTCCTGCCGGCGGGGGAGTCGACGACCGGCAGGGTCGACCCGTCGCCGAATCCCCAGATCAGGCGCTCGGACCCGGTGGGCATGAGCTTGCGGTGGTGGCCGCCGATGCCGTGCTCGGCGTCGATGTGGACGGCGGTGCAGTAGAGCGTCTGGCCGAGGCGCTCGATGATCCCCAGCACCGTGAACACTCCCGTGCGGCGGGCGGCCTCCGCGATCTCCTCGAGCTCCGGGCCGTCGAGGGCGACGGCGTTGTCGAAGTACCGCTGGTACTCGTCCCGGCCGGCATCGGTGCGCCGGCCCACCGGGGCGCCGAAGGTCAGACCCTTCGGATAGGTCCCGAGAGTGGCTTCCGGGAACACCGCGAGCTCCGCCCCGGCCCGTGCTGCATCGTCGATCAGACTGCAGATCTTCGCCGTGGTGGCGGCGCTGTCGAAGGGGATGGAACCGGTCTGGACGACGGCGACTCGGGTCATGGTGACTCCTCGGATGGTGTGGTGTCGAGTGCGGTGGGTGACCGGCGAGTGCCGGTGTCCTCCTGCCATCGTGCCATCACCGGTGCAGTCACCGGCACCCGGACGTGCGGGGAAGGGCCGAGGTGCACCTCGGGTTCGTCCACAATCGATGGAACACAGGAAAGAATATTCAACTTATTTTCGAACGGGTTGTGGATAACGCGGTTTTTCTGCTGATTTGACCCGCTCCGTGTCCGTGCCTCTCGATAGCGTGGAATCACGGAAGCACCACCGCTCGGCGGGACCCGGAGCACGTTCGATCGAACCGGTCGGAGCGGGTGGAGCAGACGGCACCGGTTCGCCGTCGCAGGACCGCTGGACGAGGACCGGTGCAGCCGAGGCACGGAGAGGAGGCGAGCAGCCCGATGACCGCGACGAGAACCGACCCCGCAGGCGCACGAGCGCCGGACGGAGTCCCGGCGCTGCTGCGTCTGCAGGACTCGCTGCCCGCCTACGATCGGCTCATGCTTGCGCGGATGCGCCTCATCGCGGACACCGTCGTCGAGGAGTGCCTCGACCTCGAGCCCGAACCGGCGCCCGAACTCGCCGCGGAGCCCATGTCCACGTCGAAATGGGTTCTCGAACGGATGACGGGGGAGCATCTCACGTGCCTCGCCGCCGTGCTCGACTCCACGATCACCCGCGCCTACTCGACCGCCCGAGACGCACTCATCGCCTGTTTCAGCCTCCATCGCACCCGCACGCTCGTGGAGACCGGGACCATGCGCTTCGACCGTCTGCAGTACGCGGCGCGGCGCGCGCATCGCCTGGGGGATGCCGCGCTCGCCGAGCTCGACGCCGGGATCGCGGAGCTGCGACTCGATCTGGCGTGGGAGTCGTACTGCCGAGCGGTCAACGATCTCATCCGCCTGCTCACCGACGATGACGACCGCGACGAGGACGTCCACACCCGCCGGCGCGTCGAGTTCTGGCGCAGCGATCCCTCCGAGGGGAAGCTCCTGCTGACCGGCCCGCTCGAACCGCTCTACGCCCTGCACCGGCGGCTCGAGGCCACCGCCCGGGCGATCGCGCGGGCGCAGACCGGCACCTTCGGCGAGCAACTCCCGCCGGGAGCGGTGATCGTCGACGACCGCACGGTGCCGCAACTGATGTTCGACCTCATGAGCACGCTCGCGCCCGGCACCGAGGTCGAGGTCCTCAACCCCGTCGACTTCGGTCGCGCCGACTCCGCGGCTGAAGCCGACTCCGCGGCTGAAGCCGACGCCGGTGACCTCGTCGCGGCGCTCGTCCGAACCACAGGCGGCGCGACTGACGCCTTCGACGTGGCACCGCAGGCCGTTGCCGATCCTGCCTCTGAACCGGGTGGTCCGCCGGGCGAGCCGAGCCGTGTCGTCATCACCTGCCCGACGAACCAGGAATGGCTGCGCCGACAGGCGACCGTCGTCGTCACGGTCCCATTCCTCAGCCTCACCGGACACGCCGAACTGCCCGGCCACTGGTCGGACGGCGGGCCTGTTCCGGTGGAGATGGCCCAGCGGTTCGCGTCCCGGAGCTCGACGTTCTATCGGATCCTCACCGACCCCGTCTCCGGCGCCGTCTGCGACGAGGCCGCTCGCTCCTACGTGATCCCCAGAGGCATCCGGATGACGATGAACGAGAAATGGATCTGGTGCACTGCGCCCGGATGCGCCCGGCGGGCCCAGACCTGCGACGCCGACCACGCGATCCCGTTCGATCATGCGGATCCGGCGGCCGGCGGACGCACCGATCTGGAGAATCTCCATCCCCTGTGCAGGGCGCACCACCTCATGAAGACCGAGAGGACGCTCACGCTCCGCACCGGTCCGGGAGGGATGAAACGGTGGGAGTTCCCCCACGGCATCACTGCCGAGGTCCGCTCTGCCGAGCGCGTCATCGACCAGGCAGCGGCCCGCGAGATGCTCCGCGTCCTCGGGCTGCCGGACCCCAGCGGCCGTGACGGGCCGGTTGATCCCACCGGTGGTTCCGGACCAGCAGATCCGAATGACCCGGATGGTCAGGAGAAGCCTGACCACCGCGCGGGACCGATGGATCCCGGTGACCGGGCCGGACCGGATGATCACCGATTCTGCTCCGGGCCTGATCGTTCGCCCGACAGTGCTGCTGAACGTCGTCGTCGTCGGCCCGCTGCGCCGCTCGATCCATGGACCTGCCGCAACGGCGATGACGATGCGCTCTGGACCCATGCCGACGACGACCCGCCGCCGTTCTGAGAACCGCGATCAGTCGCCGGGGCGCGGATGGAGGCGGTGCCAGCGGCCACCAGTTCGAGCAACTGCAGCCGGTTTGAAGCCGTCGACCCTCAGGCACGGTGGCCGGTCAGTCTCGATCCGTCACCGATTGCCGGTCACGCGCGCGGTCACGGAATGCCGGTCGACAGACGATCGAGATCAGCCGGTCACGCTCGACGGCTCAGGTCCCGCTGATCACCCACGGGAAGGCATGCGCGGTCGAGCGGGCGCCCTGTGCCGCCTTCGAGGCGTTGCGCTCGCCGAGGCGTGCGGTGAGGTCCTCACCGAGCTCGACGAGCCGGGCGAACCGCTCCGTGGTCAGCCAGTCGGGCTTCGTCGCGAACAGGACGTCCTCGCTCGAGGTGTTCCCCGAGGCCCCCGGCGCGAACGGGCAGCCGCCCAGACCGCCGAGCGCACCGTCGACCGAGGTCGCGCCCGCCGTGATCGCCGCCAGTGTGTTCGCCACGCCCAGCCCCCAGGTGTCGTGGCCGTGGAAGACGACGCCGGCATGCGGCCGCAGCCGTGCGGCCCCCGCCACGAGAAGCGCCACCTGAGCCGGATCGGCCTGCCCCAGGGTGTCGGCGATGACGGTCTCGCTGCACCGGGCCGCGCGCGGATCAGCCACGAGCGCGAGTGTGCGCCGCGGATCGACCGGCCCGTCGAAGGGGCAGGTGAACGACGTCGCCAGGCACAGCTGGAGCTCCGCACCCGCCTCGGCGGCGATGTCGAGAGCGCGGGGGAGCGCGGCCATCGAGTCCTCGGTCGAGCGTCCGATGTTCGCCCGGTTGTGCGCATCGGACACCGACAGGCAGTACTGCAGGCGGGTCACGCCGGCCGCGACCGCGCGCTCGACGTGGCGCGGTGTCGCCACCCACAGCCAGCAGCTGCGCAGCTCCTCCGGCGTGAGCGCGGCGACGACCTCGAGCGTGTTCGCCATCGGCGGCACGAGGTCCGGCCGGGCGAGCGAGCCGATCTCGAGCTCCGGCACGCCGAGCGCGAGCAGCTCCCGGATGAGGTCGACCTTGACCTCGGTCTCGAGGAGCCCACCGGTAAGCTGCAGGCCGTCGCGCAGCGTGACATCGCGCAGCCGCGCGGTCGGGCGCGCACCGGGACGGGTGCTGGTGGTGTCCTCGGTCATGGTCGTCCTCCCTCTGCTCCTGATGCTCTCCGTGCTCCGTCGACCTCACTGCCGGCCGCGCTGTCGGCCCCACCGCCACCGAGGATCTCCGCGATCGTCCCGGAATCGACCCCGGCGGCCTCGAGCACCTCGCGTGTGTGCTCCCCGAGGTCGGGCCCGAGGTGGTCGATCTCCACCGAGGTCCCGCCGATCACCGGGGTGATCCCGGGGAACGCCACATCGGGCAGCACCCCGTCGCCGATGTCGACGTCGAAGCGCTGGATCATGTTCCGCGCCCGGTACTGCTCGTCAGCGAGGATGTCCTCGGCGGTGTAGATCGGCCCGGCCGGCACGCCGGCGGCATCGAGTGCGGCGAGCGCGTCGTCCACGGTGCGCTCCGCCGTCCAGGCTCCGATCGCAGCGTCGAGCTCGTCCCGGCGCGCCCAGCGCTGCGCGTTCGAGGCCAGCCCCGGGTCGGCGGCGAGGTCGGGCCGGCCGATGACCTCCATGTAGCGGCGGAAGATCCCGTCGCCGTTGCCGGCGATGACGATCGACTTCCCCTCCGCGCACACATAGGCGTTCGACGGCGCGATCCCCTCGGTGCGCCCGCCGGTGCGGGTGCGCAGCCGTCCGAACGCGGAGTAGTCGGGCACGAGCGATTCCATGACGGAGAACATCGCCTCGTTGAGAGCGACGTCGACCGTGCGCGGTGCATCCGGCTCATCGGACTTCGCGTTCGCCTGTGCCCGCCGGCGCTCGCGGTCGAACAGCATCATGCACGCGCCGAACGCCGCCTGCATGCCGGCGATCGAATCCCCGATCGACACCCCGACCCGCGTCGGCGGCCGGTCGGGATCGCCCACGAGCTCGCGGAAGCCGCCGTACGCCTCGGCGACGGCGGCGAACCCGGGCCGGGCGGACAGCGGGCCGGTCTGACCGAACGCGGAGATCCGCACGAGCACGAGCTCGTCGTTGAGCTCGTCGAGCACCTCGGGACCCAGACCCCACTTCTCGAGGGTGCCCGGCCGGAAGTTCTCGAGCAGGATGTCGGATTCCGCGACGAGCGCCTTGACCGCGGCGAGCCCGGCGGGGGAGCGGAGGTCGAGCGCGACCGACTTCTTGTTGCGATTGATCGTGCGATAGAGCAGCGAGGTCGTGCCCTGCTGGAGACGCCAGTTGCGCAGCTCGTCGCCGGTGCCCGGCCGCTCGACCTTGACGACCTCGGCGCCGAAGTCGGCGAGCATCCGCCCGGCTGTGGGAGCGGCGATGTAGTTCCCCAGCTCGAGCACCCGCACTCCGGCGAGCGGCAGACGTGGATGATCGGTCATGGATCCTCCCGGGACCAGCAGTGCCGACGCCTCTTCCTCGAGGAGCGCCGACGATGACGATGAGACGGTACCGGCAGTGTGGCACAGGCGCCGTCGCGGCACCGGGGCGTCTCAATCAGCGAGGCACCCGCACGAGCCCGACCCCGTGCTCCGCAGGCCCCGACCCGGTGCTCCTCAGACCCTGGGCCGGTGCTCCGCAGGCCCCGACCCGGTGCTTCACACGCCCCGACCCGGTGCTCCGCAGGTGCCGCGCGGGCCAAGGTCCCGCGCCCGCGCCGGCCCGGCCCGAGGACTCCGTTGCAGGCCCTGCCGCACGCGCCCGCGGTGGTACAGTCCCAGGAGATCGTCGAAGCCGGTCACCCCTGCCGAACCGGTCGCCCCTGACCTAGAGGAGAGTCCTTCATGCCCCTGCGGATGTCATCGCTGTTCGTGCGCACCCTCAAGGAGGACCCGGTCGACGCCGAGGTCGCCAGCCACAAGCTGCTGCACCGCGCCGGGTACATCCGCCGCGCCGCCCCGGGCATCTACACCTGGCTGCCGCTCGGCCTCACCGTGCTGCGCCGGGTCGAGGAGATCGTCCGCGAGGAGATGAACGCCGCCGGCTCCCAGGAGGTCCACTTCCCCGCGCTGCTGCCTGCCGAGCCCTACAAGACGACCGGGCGCTGGGTGGACTACGGCGACGACATGTTCCGCCTCCAGGACCGGCGCCAGAACGACTACATCCTCGCCCCCACCCACGAAGAGGTCTTCACCCTCCTCGTCAAGGACCTGTACTCCTCGTACAAGGACCTGCCGCTGTCGATCTACCAGATCCAGACGAAGTACCGCGACGAGGCGCGCCCGCGGGCCGGAGTGCTCCGCGGCCGCGAGTTCATCATGAAGGACGCCTACTCCTTCGACATCGACGACGCCGGGCTGGCCGCCTCCTACGAGAACATGCGGCAGGCCTACATCCGGATCTTCGACCGGCTGGGGCTCGAGTACATCACCGTCAAGGCGACCGCCGGGGCGATGGGCGGGTCCGAGACCGAGGAGTTCCTCCACCCGTCCGAGGTCGGTGAGGACACTTTCGTCCGCTCGCCCGGCGGCTACACCGCCAACGTCGAGGCCGTCACCACCCCCACGCCCGAGCCCCTCGACTGCGCGCACGTGCCCGCCGCGCACGTCGAGGACACCCCCGACACCCCGACGATCGCCACCCTCGTCGCCGCCGCGAACGAGCAGCACCCGCGCGAGGACCGCGAGTGGACCGCCGCGGACACCCTGAAGAACGTCGTCGTCGCGATCACCCACCCCGACGGCGAGCGCGAGATCGTCGTCATCGGGCTGCCCGGCGACCGCGAGGTCGACCTCGACCGCGCCGCCGGCTCCGGAGCGCTCGGTGCCGGAGAGATCGCCGTCGAGCCCGCCACCGAGGCCGACCTCGCCGCCCACCCGGGCCTCGTGCGCGGGTACATCGGCCCCGGCACCAGCATCGACGCGCCCGTGCTCGGACTCGAGGGGTCGACCGGCATCAAGTACCTGCTCGACCCGCGGGTGGCGCAGGGCTCGCGCTGGATCACCGGCTCCAACGAGCACGGCCGCCACGTCTTCGACCTCGTCCACGGCCGCGACTTCACCGCCGACGGCACCGTCGAGGCCGCCGAGGTGCGCGCCGGCGACCCGGCCCCCGACGGCTCCGGCCCCCTCGAGCTCGCCCGCGGCGTGGAGATCGGGCAGATCTTCCAGCTCGGCCGCCGCTACGCCGAGGCGCTCGACCTCACGGTGCTCGACGAGAACGGCAAGCGCACCGTCGTCACCATGGGCTCCTACGGCATCGGCGTGACCCGGGTGATGGCGTGCATCGCCGAGGGCAACCACGACGAGCGCGGACTCATCTGGCCCCAGCACCTCGCCCCCGCCGACGTCCACATCGTCGCCACCGGCAAGGGCGAGGAGATCCTCGCGAAGGCCGAGGAGATCACCGCCGCACTCGAGGCCGAGGGCGTGCGCGTGCTCATCGACGACCGGCCCAAGACCTCGCCGGGTGTGAAGTTCGGCGACGCCGAGCTGCTCGGCGTGCCCACCGTGCTCGTCGTCGGCCGCGGTCTGGCCGACGGCACCGTCGAGCTGCGCGACCGCCGCACCGGCGACAGCCGGGACCTGGCCGTCGCCGAGGCGGTCACGGAGATCGTGCGCTTCATCGACGAGCAGTACGCGGCCGTGGGCGCGCACCGGACGGGGCGGTGACCGAAGCCGCCGTCTCCCTCCCCGTCATCCTGCTGGCGCTGTTCGCCGCGGGTCTCCTGGCGGGGTGGGTCGACGCGGTGGTCGGCGGCGGCGGGCTGATCCAGCTGCCCGTCCTCCTGCTCGTCCCCGGTGTCTCCCCGCTCGCCGCGGTCGCGACGAACAAGGTCGGCTCGATCGCCGGCACCGCGGTGTCGGCCGCGACCTACATGCGGCGCATCCCGCCGGACCTGTCCGCGGTCGTGCCCGCCGCACTGTGCGCGTTCCTCGGTGCGGTGGGCGGGGCGATGCTCGCCGCCTCGGTCCCGGAGGACCTGTTCACCCCGATCATCCTCGCAGCCCTCGTGCTCGTGGCGATCTTCACCCTCCTCAAGCCGAGCCTCGGTGCGGAGGCCGTGCTCCGGTACTCCGACCGCAGTCGCCGGTACCACGCCTACTCGTGGCTCATCGGCGGCATCGTCGGCGTCTACGACGGGATGCTCGGCCCCGGCACCGGCTCGTTCCTCGTCATCGCCTTCGTCTCGATCATCGGTCTGAGCTTCCTCCGCGCCTCGGCCCAGGCGAAGGTCATCAACTTCGCGACGAACGTCGGCGCGCTCGCCTTCTTCATCCCGCAGGGCCACGTCGTCTGGGAGTACGGACTGGCGCTCGCACTCGGCAACATCATCGGCGGCCGGCTCGGCTCCCGCACCGCGCTCGACCGGGGCAGCGGCTTCGTCCGGATCGTGTTCCTCGTCGTGGTCGGAGCGCTCATCCTCAAGCTCGGGTTCGACTTCCTCACCGGCCCCTGAGCCGGGGTCCTCAGCCGAGGCGCTTGAGGGTGTGGGCGTCGATCCCCTGCACCGGCAGACCGCACAGCGCCCGACACACCCACAGCGAGCGCGCGGCGTCGCCGAACGCCTTCCGGTTCCCACCGTAGGCGGAGCGGAGGTACCAGAACATGTTCTCGACCTCGCGCGCCACCGCCGCACCGATCCCGTACGCCGGGTCGATCTCCGCATGGGTGCACAGCCGGCCGGCGAAGGCGTGGAGCCAGCGCGCCTGATCCTCCGGCGTCGCCCCGGGGAGTTCGAACAGCCGGTTCCACAGCACCGGGGCGACCATGTACGCCGTCGGCCCGCTCA
Organism: Brevibacterium sp. R8603A2; assembly: GCF_023072605.1. Taxonomy (NCBI): domain Bacteria; kingdom Bacillati; phylum Actinomycetota; class Actinomycetes; order Micrococcales; family Brevibacteriaceae; genus Brevibacterium; species Brevibacterium sp. R8603A2. The sequence continues at coordinate 102,965 of NZ_JALLGN010000002.1, read as the reverse complement.
GCGGCTGCGGGTCGATCGCCTTCCACGTCGCCACCCCGTGCTGATCGGGGTTGCCGGCGAGGATGTTGTAGTAGTGGAGGTCGGCGTGGATGAGCCAGGCCTCCTCCGACCGGGCGAGCGTCTCGATCCACGCGCGGGCGGAGTCGAGGACGTAGCGGTCCTGCGGCGTGAACGCGGGGAACTCCGTGACGAGGCCGACGTCGGCGGGGAACTTCTCGAGCCAGCCCGCCGCGATGTCCTGGACGCGCACGAACCCGGGCTGCGCGGGAACCGTGAGGGAGCGGGCGAGCTGCCCCCAGATCGGCGCCACCGACTCCAGCGGCTCCGCGGACAGGTTGACCGTGGTGCGCAGCCGCTCCTGCAGGGTCGCCCGGAAGGAGGAGTCCTCGCTGATCACCCGCACCGCCCCGTGGCCGCCCCAGGCCTGCAGGGCGCGCAGCACCTGCGCGTGCACGAGCGGGTTGTCGGTGTTCGGCCACGCGAAGCGCAGCACCGCCTGGTACCGCTCCTTCGTGAGGACGGGGATGACCAGGCTCTCCGCTCCCGCCCACGGTGCGGTGGGCAGCGGGTCGGGGGTGAGCTTCCAGCGGTCGAGGAGCTCGAACACCATGTGATCGAGCGCGTCGGCCCAGGCCTGGGCCCGCGGCACGCCGATGATCTCCGCGGCGGAGTTGAACAGCACCTCGGGGATCTTCATCACGCGCCCCCGCCTGCCGCCGGCGAGGCCGTGGACGCATCGGTGATCCGGTAGCGCAGGAGCTGCCGCTGCCCGGCCCGGGCACGGGCGTCGGCGGACATCCACAGCTGCGCGGTGCCGAGGTACTCCGCACCCGGGGTCTCGAACAGCCCGAGCGCGGCCGCGGCCACGAGGTCTTCCACGGCGGTGGCCGTGCGCAGCGCCGACTCGGCGTCCACGGGGGCGGGATCGAGCTGCCAGGCGGGCTCGTTGCCGACGGCGGCGAGCCCGGCGGTCTCACGCAGCTCGTTGCCCTGGATCGCGGCATCGTCGAGCCGGGTGATCCGGGCGCGGGCGAACTCCCCGTAGGCGTCCTCGGCATCGTGGAACACCGCGAGGCGCTCGTACCCGTAGGCGGCCTGATAGCAGGCGCGGACGAAGCCCTCGAGCCCGGGCGCCGCCGGCGTGGCGCTCGGATCGCCGTCCGGCTCGGGTCCCCCGTCGTCCGGCTCCGGATCCTCCGCGTCCGCGGAGCCGCTGGGAGCAACGGCCCCGGCTCCGGGGCCGGCGGGGTCGGGGGCGTTCTCCGGCAGTGCGGCCAGGCGCCGGCCGAGCGCCGCGGCACGCTCGGAATCTGCGGGCGCGAGCGCGAGCACGGCTCCGACGGCGATGTCGACGAGGGCGGCGAGGCCGCGCCCGCCGGCGAACTCGGCCTGTCCGGCCGGGCCGCCGATCACCTCGGGCAGGCGGTCGAGGACGAGTTCGGTGACCGCGCTCAGACCGTCGGTGAACCCGTAGGACTCCGGGGTGGGGGAGGAGGTGGGGGTGACGAGCTCGCTCGGCGGGGCCCACTCGGGCCCGGCCGCGGCCCGCAGGGCATCGAGGTCGGCGGGATCCCCGCCGCCGGTGGGCGCCTCGGTCGCGGCGAGCATCCGGGCCACGTCGTTGCGCAGGGCGTCGAGGGCGGCGGGGGTCGGTACGTCCGGCGGCACATCGAGTCTCAGGGAGCAGGCGGTGAGGCCGCCGAGTGCGCCGAGGAACCCCAGACCCAGCACGGCACGACGGCTGCGCGGGAGTCCGGGGAGGAGGTGCATGGGCCCAATCGTAGCGTGAACTACCCTGGGGGTTGACGTGCAGCACTGCAGATGAGGAGGCCGGACATGGCGCAGGACCAGCAGACCGTCATCGATCGCATCACCGCCCCGCTCGCGGCCGCCGGACTCGTCGTCGAGGAGGTCAAGGCGGTCGCCGCCGGCCGGCACCGCACCCTGACCGTGATGATCGACCTGCCCGAGGACACCGCGGACCCGGTGTCGCTCGAGCACATCGCGCTCGCCACCCGGATCGTGTCCGAGGAGATCGACGAGCTGCCCCTCTTCAACGACCATCCCTACGACCTCCAGGTCACCTCCCCGGGCGCCTCCCGCCCGCTCAGCGAGGCCCGCCACTTCCGCCGTGTGCGCGGTCGGACCATCGATGTGCGGACGGCCGCCCGCACCCTGCGCGGCGAGCTCGCCGAGGTCGACGACGCCGCCGTCACCGTGCACGAGGAGAAGACGGGGGAGCCCGTCGTCCTCGGGCTCGACGAGATCGAGCACGCCGAGGTCGTCCTCCGCTTCCGCTGAGAGGCCGTCGAGCCGGCTCGACGGCGGTTCAGCCGCTGCGGCCGTTCGACTATGGTGGGGTCTCACACCTGCATACTCGACAAGTGAACAGCCGGGCAGAACCGATGCTGTCGGATCGGAGGACATCATCATGGACATTGACCTCAGCGCCCTGCGACTGATCGAGCGCGAGAAGGAGATCCCCTTCGACACGCTCGTCGAACTCATCGAGCGGGCCCTGCTCAACGCCTACCTCAAGACCGAGGGCTCCTACCCCGATGCCCGCGCCGAGCTCGACACGAAGACCGGCAAGGTCGTCATCTGGGCCGTCGAGTTCGACAACGACGACACCCCGGTGGGGGAGTTCGACGACACCCCCGACGGCTTCGGCCGGATCGCGGCGATGGCCGCCCGGAACATCATCCACCAGCAGCTGCGCGATGTGGAGGACGAGTCCGTGCTCGGCTCCTTCCGCGACCGCGAGGGAGAGATCGTCTCCGGTGTCATCCAGCAGGGCCGCGACGAGCGGATGATCCAGATCGACCTCGGCGAGGTCGAGGCGGTGCTGCCCCCGCACGAGCAGGTGCCGGGCGAGCAGTACTCCCACGGCAACCGCATCCGGGTCTACGTCACCGACGTCCACAAGGGGCTCAAGGGCCCCTCGATCACCGTGTCCCGCTCGCACCCGAACCTCGTGCGCAAGCTGTTCGCCCACGAATCCCCGGAGATCGCCGACGGCACCGTGGAGATCGTGGCGCTGGCCCGCGAGGCCGGCCACCGCACCAAGATGGCGGTGCGGGCCACGGTGCCCGGCGTCAACGCCAAGGGCTCGTGCATCGGCGAGCTCGGATCCCGGGTGCGCTCGGTGATGGCCGAGCTCGGCCAGGAGAAGATCGACATCGTCGACCACAGCGAGGACCCGGCGAAGTTCGTCGCCAACGCGCTGTCGCCGGCCCGGGCCTCCTCGGTCGAGGTGCTCGACCGCGCGCTCAAGGTCGCGCGCGCCACCGTTCCGGCCGACCAGCTCTCGCTCGCGATCGGCAAGGAGGGGCAGAACGCCCGTCTCGCCGCCAAGCTCACCGGCTGGAAGATCGACATCGTCGCCGCCGAGTGACCCGGGAGCGGCTGCAACCGGGCGTCGTGCGGCCCGGCACCGGCGGTGATGTAGACTGGTCGGCGTGCCTCACGCAGTCGATCCCACCCGGATGTGCATTGCGTGCAGACGACGCGGACCGCAGTCCGCCCTCCTGCGCCTCACCGTGCAGCGGGGCGATCCGCCGCAGGCCGTCGTCGACGTCCGTCGCAGGCTCCCCGGACGGGGAGCCTGGATCCACCCCACGGTGAAGTGCTGGCAGGCGGCACGGAAGAAGAATGCATTCGCGCGGGCCTTCCGTGTGGCTCGCATAGAGCCCCCGGAGATCCCGCGCTGGATCCACCATTCGACAGAAGAGCGGGTACACCAGATGGAAACCAACCAGTGAGTGCTCAGAAATGACACCCCACACTGACGGTCGTGAGCAGTGAGATGACTGCTACCCGGTAATGAGGTTCCTCCCTGTCCGGGAAGGAACCCGGACAGGAGAAAAGTGGCAAAGCCCCGTGTCCATGAGCTCGCCAAGGAGCTCGGCACAACAAGCAAGGACGTCCTGGAGAAGCTGCAGAACATGGGCGAATTCGTCCGTTCCGCATCCTCCACCGTCGAAGCACCGGTCGTCCGCAAGCTCAAGGAGACCTACGGCGACCAGGCCGGCCGCGCCTCTGCGGAGAAGAAGACCGCAGAGCAGAAGCCGGCCGGCCAGAAGTCCGCGGCGCAGAAGCCCGGCGCCCAGAAGCCGGGAGCGAAGTCCGGCCCGAAGCCCGGAGCCCCGGGCGCCAAGCCCGCACCCAGGCCGGCACCCGCCGCTCCCGCGGCCGAGGCGAAGCCGGCCGAGTCGAAGCCTGCACCGGCGGCGACCCCCGGCCCCGCCGCCCCGGCCCCGAGCCCGGCGGCGCAGGCCGCGCCGAAGCCCGGCGCACCCGCTCCGAAGCCGGCGGCCAAGGAGACCCCGAAGCCCGGTGGTCCGGCCCCCAAGCCCCGCGGCGGCGCCCGTCCCGGCAACAATCCCTTCGCGCCCTCGCAGGGGATGCCCAAACCCGGCGGCAAGCGCGGCGGCGCCCGCCCCGGCAACAATCCCTTCGCGCCCTCGCAGGGGATGCCCAAGCCTGGTGCCAAGCCCGGCCCCAAGCCCTCGGTCGAGGGTGCGCCCCGTCCGGGCGGCCCGAAGCCCGGTGCCAAGCCCGGCCCGCGTCCGGGTGCTCCGCGCCCCAACCCGGGCCTGCTGAAGAACTCCGCCCTCGCCAAGCCCGCCCCGTCGCGCGGCGGCGGTCGGGGCGGACCCGGCGGACCCGGCGGCGGACCCGGTGGTCCTCCGCGCGCCGGCGGCCGTCCCGGCGGCCCGCGCGGCTCCGGCCGGGGTCGCGGCGGCACGCAGGGTGCGTTCGGCCGCGGCGGCGGTCGCGCTCGCGGACGGAAGTCCAAGCGCGCCAAGCGCCAGGAGCTCGAGCAGATGCAGGCTCCGTCGGTCGGCGGCGTCTCGGTCCCGCGCGGCGACGGCACCACCCCGCTGCGCCTGCGTCGCGGCTCCTCGCTCGCCGATTTCGCGGAGAAGATCAACACCGATCCCACGAATCTCGTGACGGTGCTGTTCCACCTCGGTGAGATGGCGACGATCACCCAGTCCCTCGACGAGGACACCTTCCAGGTGCTCGGCGAGGAGCTCGGCTACAAGGTGCAGATCGTGTCCCCGGAGGACGAGGACCGCGAGCTGCTCGAGAGCTTCGACATCGACCTCGAGGCCGAGGAGGAGGCCGAGGACGCCGAGGACAAGCAGCCGCGTCCGCCGGTCGTCACCGTCATGGGTCACGTCGACCACGGCAAGACCAAGCTGCTCGACGCGATCCGGTCGGCCAACGTCGCCTCGAAGGAGGCCGGTGGCATCACCCAGCACATCGGCGCCTACCAGGTGGCCGTGGAGCACGACGACGAGGAGCGTCGCATCACCTTCCTCGACACCCCGGGCCACGAGGCGTTCACCGCCATGCGTGCCCGCGGTGCGAAGGCCACCGACGTCGCGATCCTCGTGGTCGCGGCCGACGACGGCGTGATGCCGCAGACCATCGAGGCCCTCAACCACGCCCAGGCGGCCGACGTGCCGATCGTGGTCGCGGTGAACAAGGTCGACAAGGACGGGGCGAATCCGGCCAAGGTCATGCAGCAGCTCACCGAGTACAACCTCGTCTCGGAGGAGTACGGCGGCGACACGATGTTCGTCCCGATCTCGGCGCTCAAGGGCACCGGCATCGAGGACCTGCTCGAGGCCGTCCTGCTCACCACCGACGCCGCCCTCGATCTCAAGGCCAACCCGGACAAGTCCGCGCGCGGCATCGCGATCGAGGCGAAGCTCGACAAGGGCCGCGGTGCGGTCGCGAGCGTGCTCATCGAGTCCGGCACCCTGCGTCAGGGCGATGCGATCGTCTGCGGCACGGCCTTCGGCCGCGTCCGCGCGATGTTCGACGAGAACGGCGAGCAGCTCGACGAGGCGGGCCCGTCCCGTCCCGTGCAGGTGCTCGGCCTCTCCAGCGTGCCGCGCGCCGGTGACACCTTCCTGTCCACCGACGACGACCGCACGGCCCGGCAGATCGCGGAGAAGCGCGATGCCATCGAGCGCAACGCCGCTCAGGCCCGCGGCCGCAAGCGGATCAGCCTCGAGGACTTCGCCAAGGCGCTCGAAGAGGGCAAGGTCGACATGCTCAACCTCATCCTCAAGGGCGACGTGTCCGGTGCCGTCGAGGCGCTCGAGGACTCGCTGCTCAAGATCGACGTCGGCGACGAGGTCGACCTCCGGATCATCCACCGCGGCGTCGGTGCGATCACGGAGAACGACATCAACCTCGCCACCGTCGACAACGCGATCGTCATCGGCTTCAACGTGCGTCCCGAGGCCAAGGCCCGCGACGCCGCCGAGCGCGAGGGCGTCGACGTCCGCTACTACTCGGTGATCTACGACGCGATCGACGACATCGAGAACTCGCTCAAGGGCATGCTCAAGCCCACGTTCGAGGAGGTGCACACCGGTTCGGCGGAGATCCGCGAGATCTTCCGCTCGTCGAAGTTCGGCAATATCGCCGGCTGCATCGTGCGCGACGGCATCATCAAGCGCAACGCCACCGCCCGGGTCACCCGGGACGGCGTGGTCGTCGGGGACAACCTGTCCATCGAGTCGCTGCGGCGGTTCAAGGACGATGCGACCGAGGTCCGCGAGGGCTACGAGTGCGGTATCGGCCTGGGCAAGTTCAACGACATCCGCGACGGAGATCTCATCGAGACCTTCGAGATGCAGGAGAAGCCGCGCGACTGACCTCGCGCCCGCTCCGACCGATCCGCGCACGGGCTGCACCGCAGCCCGTGCGCGGCTCCGATGAAAGGACCATCATGGCCGATCCCACACGCGCCAGGAAGATCGCCGACCGGATCCAGGTGATCGTCGCCCGCACGCTCGAGAAGCGGGTCAAGGACCCGCGCCTCGGGTTCGTCACCGTCACCGATGTGCGGGTGACCGGTGACCTGCAGCACGCGACGGTGTTCTACACCGTCTACGGCGACGACGAGCAGCTGGCGTCGACGCAGGCGGCGCTGAACTCCGCGAAGGGGCTGCTCCGGTCCGAGGTCGGCAAGGGTCTGCAGATCCGGCTCACCCCGACGCTGGAGTTCGTCGCCGACCAGGTGCCGGCTGCGGCCGCGGAGCTCGACGAGCTGCTCGCCAAGGCCGCCGCGCACGACGCCGAGGTGGCCCGGCTCGCCGCACAGGCGAAGCCTGCCGGTGACGCCGACCCGTACCGCAGGCCCAAGGCCGAGGACGACGAGGGCGAGCAGACCGCAGGGTCCTGATCACAGGCCGCGGCCGGCTCCGCACGCCGCTCCGGTCCCGTCCCCCGATCCCGCACCGGATCGGGGGACGCGTGCGTTCCGCCTCGTCAGCCGGGGTGCGATCGATGTCACGGAAACGAGGTGTCGTTATCGTTTTGTCATCACCGGAATCCCGGCTACACTCGGTTGAGATCACGGAACGATTACAACTTTGTTAAGGGACAGTCGAATTGGGTAAGCACTCTGATCCGAAGCCCTCCTGGGGCGCGAACGCACGGACTCTCGTCCGTGACATCTCCGCCATGGGACGCAAGTCTTCGGGGCGTCACAGCGCCGAACCGAACACCGCGACCGGAGTTCTCAAGACGGTCAAGCGTCGGCCGATGGTCGCCGCGATCGCGCTGCCGGCCGCCGCGACCACCGCGATCGTCGCCTCCTCCTTCGCCTTCGCGCCGGACGAGAACGCCGGCGTCGTCAAGGCCGAGAACCAGGCCACCGCCCCGCCCGCCGAGGCGCCCGAGGAGACCCCCGCGGTCGACGAGGCCGCCGAGCAGGAGCACTGGGACAAGGCCGCCGAGGAGTACTTCGAGTCCCTCAAGGACGACCCGAACTACACGTCGGAAGTGAAGACCGAGGCGAAGCTCCCCACCCCGGAGCCCGAGCCGACCCCCTCGGAGTCGAAGTCGAAGTCGAAGGAGCGCACGGAGTCGAGCTCGCGCTCGAGCGACCGCTCCGGTGAGACCGCCTCGGGCTCCTCGAAGGAGTCCTCCGACGAGTCGTCGTCCGGCTCCTCGAAGGAGTCCTCCGACGAGTCGTCGTCCGGCTCCTCGAAGGAGTCCTCCGACGAGTCGTCGTCCGGCTCCTCGTCCGAGGGCGTGTCGAACTCGCCGTGCTCGGTGTCGTCCTCGATCGAGTCCGGCCTCACCGCCAATGCGAAGAAGGGCTACCGTGCGGTCTGCGCGGCCTTCCCGGAGGTCAAGTCCTACGGCGGCCGCCGCAACGACCCGGGCTCGGACCACCACTCCGGCAACGCCGTCGACGTGATGATCACCGGCTCGACCGGCGACCGCATCACCGAATACCTCATCGCGAACAAGTCCGAGCTCAACATCAAGTACGTGATCCGGGAGCAGAAGATCTTTGCCTCCTACACCGGCTGGAAGGGGCGCCCGATGTCGGATCGCGGCTCCGTCACGGCCAATCACTACGACCACGTGCACATCTCCTTCCAGTGATGTCCTCCGGCCCCCACCCGGGCCGGACCCGCACGGCGGCGGAACCGCTGCGCTGATACCCTCGGCGCAGCGGTTCTCCCATTCACGGCGGGCGCGGCGGCGGTCCATCCGGGGCGCGCGGCGATCCCGCCCCCGCGATATCCCCAGCGACAGGACGGTCATGGACCCGATCACCGGCATGCTCATCATCGACAAGCCCCAGGGCATCACCAGCCACGGGGTGGTGTCGCGGGTGCGCAAGTGGTGCGGCACGCGCAAGGTCGGGCACGCCGGCACGCTCGACCCCATGGCCACCGGGGTGCTCGTGCTCGGGCTCGGGCGCGGGACCAAGCTGCTGACGTACATCGTCGGGGCCGACAAGACCTACACCGCGACGATCCGGCTGGGCTCCTCGACGCCCACCGACGACGCCGACTCCGCCCCCGACCTCTTCGCCGACCCGGCGGACCTCGCGGGCGTGACCGAGGAGCGGGTCCGCGCCGGGGCGCAGCGCCTCACCGGGGACATCGAGCAGGTGCCGAGCGCGGTGTCCGCGATCAAGGTCGACGGCGTGCGCTCCTACGCCCGCGTGCGCGCCGGCGAGCAGGTCGAGCTGCGGGCGCGCCCGGTCACGGTGTCCGCGTTCGCCGTCGGCCCGATCCGTGCGGGGGAGGACGCGGCGGGGCGCGGCCACGTCGACGTCGACGTCGAGGTGACCTGCTCCTCGGGCACGTACATCCGGGCGCTCGCCCGCGACCTCGGCCGGGACCTCGGCGTCCACGGCCACCTCGTCGCGCTCCGCCGCACCCGGGTGGGCGCCTTCGACCTCTCCGGGGCGGTTGAGCTGCCGCAGGACCCCGCGACCGCGGCACCGCCGGACCTCATGCCGCTCGCCGAGGCGGCCGCGCGCGTGCTGCCGGTGGTCGACCTCGACCGGGAGACGGCGTCCGCGCTCATGCAGGGGAAGTTCGTCGATCTCGCCGCAGTGCCCCCGGCACCGGGCGGGCACTGGGCCGGGATCGCCGGCGGAGAGCTCATCGCCGTCCTCGAACGCCGTGCGGGCCGCTTCAAGTCCGCCACCGGCATCGCGGTGCCGGGTCGCGGCGACGGCTGAGGCCCGGTGCCCGGTCGGCCGCGCTTCCGTGACCGGATATCACGGGTTCCGACGAGTACAACCGATTACGGTTGTTGTTCACAGTTACAACCATAATCGGTTGTAATGGGAGGCGGATTCTGCTTGACTGGCCTCCATGTTCGTCCTCACCATCGATCAGCAGCGCTCGCGCACGGCGCCGGATGCGGTACCGGACCTCCTGTCCGCGCTCGCGGAGGTGGATGCCGTCGTGCCGTTCGCCCGCACGATCGGCGACGAGGTCCAGGGTGTGGTCGAGTCTCCGGAGGACCTCGTCGCCGCTGTCCTCCGTGCCTCTCATCCCGCCCAGTGGTCGATCGGAATCGGAGCGGGTTCGGTGGAGACCCCGTTGCCGCCGCACAGCCGCGATGCCCGCGGCGCGGCATTCGTCCATGCCCGGGCGGCGGTCGAGGCGGCGAAGGGCGAGCTCGTCCCGCTCGTGCTCGAGGGGCAGCCGGACACTGCGCGCGCCCCGTCGATCACCGGCGTCGAGGCGCAGACCGCGCTCCGGCTGCTCGTCCACCTCATCGGCGAGTGCACCGAGGTCCAATGGGCGGTCGTCTCCGCGGTCCTCGACGAGCCCGGGATCACCCAGCACGTGCTCGCCGAACGCCTCGACGTGAGCCAGCAGTTCGTCTCGAAGACGCTGCGGGTCACGGCGGCCGAGCTCATCGCGTCGACCCGTGACCTCGCAATCGCGCTCCTGACGATCTGGGGCACCCCTGAGGGGAGCGCCGATGAGTGAGATCGTCATCGTCATCGCCGCGTCGATCACCTCGGCGCTGGTCGGCTGGCCGATCACGTCGCTGATCCTGCGGATCGCCGCTCGAACCGATGAGAGCGCGGATCTGCGACCGGAGGCGGGACAGGAACGGCCGACCGCGTCCGAGGAGGAGCCGGAGGAGGGTGCTGACGAGGCGATCGACGGAGCGGGACTTCTCCGCGGCGGCCTGTGGATCGGGCTGCTCGAGCGTGCGCTCGTCACCGGTGGGATCGTCGTCGGACACCCCGCGATCCTCGCCGTCGTCGTCGCCGTCAAGGGGCTGGGTCGGTTCCCCGAGCTGACGCGGAGCCGGGCGGCGGGGGAGCGGTTCATCATCGGGTCGTTCGCCTCGCTCCTCATCGCCTCGGGCATCGGCATCCTGGCGCGGGCGCTGTGGTGGTGATGCGGTAACCTGAACCGGGTATTCGCGCTGGGAAGGACGGACGTGGAAATTTTCTGGGAGCTCGACCGCATCCCCGCGGAGTTCGGTCCCACGGCGGTGACCCTGGGGAACTTCGACGGGGTGCACCGCGGGCATCGGGCGGTCCTCGGCGACCTCGCCGAGCTCGCGCGGCGGCGCTCGCTCAGGTCCGTCGCCGTGACCTTCGACCCCCACCCGCAGACCGTGCACCGGCCGGACACCCCGGCGGAGCTCATCGGGGCGCTCACCGACCGCCTCGCGCGGATGTCGGAGACCGGCATCGACGCCGTGCTCGTCCAGAAGTACACCCTCGACTTCGCCGCCCAGACCCCGGAGGAGTTCGTCCGCGACTACCTCGTCGAGGGCCTCGGCGCGCGCCTCGTCGCCGTCGGGCAGGACGTCCGGTTCGGCCGCGACAACGCCGGCAGCATCGACACCCTCCATACCCTCGCCCGCACCTACGGCTTCGAGGTCGTGACGATCGACGACGTCGGCGAGCACGGCCGCTACTCCTCCACCGAGGTCCGCCGCCTGCTCCGCGAGGGCGAGGTCCGGGCGGCCGGGGAGATGCTCGGCAGCCCCCACACCGTCAACGGCACCGTGGTGCACGGCGACGCCCGCGGCCGCGAGATGGGATTCCCCACCGCCAACCTGTCCCCGGACTCCGCCGGGCTCGTCCCGGCCGACGGCGTCTACGCCGGCTGGGCCTTCTTCGACGCGGACCCCGAGCGCTACCCGGCGGCGATCTCGATCGGCACCAACCCGACCTTCGACGGTGCCGAACGGCGGGTCGAGGCCCACATCGTCGACGTCGCGTTCCCCGACCTCGACGTCTACGGATCCGGGATGACGCTCGAGTTCATCGAGCGCATCCGCGGCCAGGTCACCTTTGACGGGATGGACGCCCTCATCGCCCAGATGCACCGGGACATCGACGACGTCCGCGCTGTGCTAGGCTCGTAGACGCCGTTTTTTCACAGCCGGCCGCGGTTCCACAGTGCTCACGACACGAGGTCGGGGCGCCGCGCAACGACCCGGAGGAGACATCCATGGCTCTTGATCCCAAGATCAAGCAGGAGATCATCAAGGAATACGCAATCCACGAAGGCGACACCGGATCCCCCGAGGTCCAGGTCGCCGTGCTCACCCGTCGCATCAAGGATCTGACCGAGCACTTCAAGGAGCACAAGCACGACCACCACTCGCGCCGGGGCCTGCTGCTGCTCGTCGGCCACCGTCGCCGTCTGCTCGGCTACCTGCAGAAGGTCGACATCGAGCGCTACCGCGCGCTCATCGCGCGCCTCGGCCTGCGCCGCTGATCGCATGATCGCAGCGGTCCATCCGGACCGCGCCGAAGCCACAGGACCCGCTGAGATCTCAGCGGGTCCTGTGTCATTCATCCGGGTCCTGCGTGCCCGCTGTCGGGTGCCGGCACAGGCCGGTCGGCTCCGGCGGCCTCACTTGATAGACTGGCACGGTCAGAGCCCGCCGGATCGGCGTCGCCGGTGATCGGTAGTGGCCTCCGCAGCACAGAGAATGCGTGGGCCTCGATCGATGACCGGGCCGAATCACCGGGTGCGCACACGGTGCGCACCGACCGCGGCGGTCCACCCCACGCGCACCGCCGGATCCGGCGTGCGCACGTAGAACGGAGCTCACTTGGGCCTCAATCCAGAATCAGCAGTCGCACACATCGACAACGGGCGCTTCGGCTCCCACACCGTCCGGTTCGAGACCGGGCGCCTCGCCCAGCAGGCCGCCGGCGCCGCCGTCGCCTACCTCGACGACGAGACCATGCTCATGTCGGCCACCACGGCCGGCAAGTCCCCGAAGGAGCACTTCGACTTCTTCCCCCTCACCGTGGACGTCGAGGAGCGGATGTACGCCGCCGGCCGCATCCCCGGCTCGTTCTTCCGCCGTGAGGGACGCCCCTCCACGGACGCGATCCTCACCTGCCGCCTCATCGACCGCCCGCTGCGCCCGTCCTTCGTCAAGGGCCTGCGCAACGAGGTGCAGGTCGTCGTCACCGTGATGTCGATCCACCCCGACCACATCTACGACACCCTGGCGATCAACGCCGCCTCGCTGTCGACGCAGCTCTCCGGGCTGCCCTTCTCCGGCCCGATCGGCGGTGTGCGCGTCGCGCTCATCGAGGACCAGTGGGTCGCGTTCCCCAACTACTCGCAGCTGCAGGACGCCACCTTCGACATGGCGATCGCCGGCCGCGTCGTCGGTGACGACGTCGCGATCATGATGGTCGAGGCCGAGGCCACGGAGCAGTCCTGGGATCTCGTCCAGGGCGGCGCCACCGCGCCGACCGAGGAGATCGTCGCCGACGGCATCGAGGCCGCCAAGCCCTTCATCCGCGAACTCGTCCGCGCCCAGCAGGAGCTCGCCGACAAGGCCGCGAAGCCGACCGTCGAGTTCCCGGTCTTCCGTGAGTACCAGGACGACGTCTACGCCGACGTCGAGAAGCTCGCCTTCGAGCAGCAGACGAAGAACTTCCAGATCGCGGACAAGCAGGAGCGCGAAGCCGCCGGCGACGCCCTCCTCGACACCCTCTTCAGCGAGCTCGGCGAGAAGTACGCCGGCCGCGAGAAGGAGATCGCGGGCGCCCTCAACGCGCTGACCAAGAAGGTCGTGCGGCAGCGGATCCTCACCGAGCAGGTGCGCATCGACGGCCGCGGCCTCAAGGACATCCGGCCGCTCACCGCCGAGGTCGGCGTGCTCCCGCGCGTCCACGGCTCGGCCCTGTTCGAGCGCGGCGAGACCCAGATCCTCGGCGTCACCACGCTCAACATGCTCAAGCTCGAGCAGCAGATCGACTCGCTGTCGCCGGTGACGCGCAAGCGCTACCTCCACCACTACAACTTCCCGCCGTACTCCACCGGCGAGACCGGTCGCGTCGGCAGCCCCAAGCGCCGCGAGATCGGCCACGGCGCGCTCGCCGAGCGCGCCCTCGTCCCGGTGCTGCCCACGCGTGAGGAGTTCCCCTACGCGATCCGCCAGGTGTCCGAGGCGCTCGGCTCCAACGGCTCGACCTCAATGGGCTCCGTCTGCGCCTCGACCCTGTCGATGTTCAACGCCGGTGTGCCGCTGCGGGCCCCCGTGGCCGGCATCGCGATGGGCCTCGTGTCCGACGTCGTCCAGACCGACAGCGGCCCGCAGACGGCCTACGCCGCGCTCACCGACATCCTCGGCGCCGAGGACGCCTTCGGCGACATGGACTTCAAGGTCGCCGGCACCTCGGAGTACATCACCGCGATCCAGCTCGACACCAAGCTCGACGGACTCCCGGCGGCCGTGCTCACCGCTGCGCTCAAGCAGGCGAAGGAGGCCCGCGACGTCATCCTCGAGGTCATCGCCGCGGCGATCGACGGGCCGGCGGAGATGGCGCCGACCGCGCCGCGCATCATCTCGGTGCGCATCCCGGTCGACAAGATCGGCGAGGTCATCGGCCCCAAGGGCAAGATGATCAACCAGATCCAGGAGGACACCGGAGCGGAGATCAGCATCGAGGACGACGGCACCGTGCTCATCGGGGCGACCGACGGTCCGGCCGCCGACGCCGCGCGCTCGGCGATCAACGCGATCGCCAACCCGCAGGTCCCCGAGGTCGGCGAGCGCTACCTCGGCACCGTGGTCAAGTGCATGTCCTTCGGCGCCTTCGTGTCGCTGAGCCCCGGCAAGGACGGCCTGCTCCACATCTCCGAGCTGCGCAAGCTCAACGACGGCAAGCGCGTCGAGGATGTCGAGGACGTCGTGTCCGTGGGTCAGAAGATCCAGGTCGAGATCACCAAGGTCGACGACCGCGGCAAGCTCTCGCTCGTCCCCGTCACCGATGAGGACGACGCCGAGAGCGGCCAGGACGCCGCCGGGGCCGAGGAGTAAGCCGCCGGTTTGATCACCGAACAGCTCCTGGGGGAGGGCAGCAGCGTCTACCGCTCTGTCCTCCCCAGTGGTATCCGCGTCATCTCCGAGACCATGCCGGGTCTCGAGTCCGAGACCGTCGGCATCTGGGTGGACTCCGGCTCCCGCGACGAGGCACCGACCGCCGCCGGGTCGACCCACTTCCTCGAGCACATGCTCTTCAAGGGCACGCCGCAGCGCTCCGCCCGCCGGATCGCCGAGGAGTTCGACCGCACCGGCGGGGAGAGCAACGCGGTGACGGCGAAGGAGTACACCTGCTACTTCTCCCGCTGCCTCGTCGACGACGTCGACCACATCACCGCCCTGCTGTGGGACATGGTGCTCCACTCGACGCTCGACGCCCGCGAGTTCGAGCGCGAGCGCGGGGTCATCCTCGAGGAGCTCGCGATGAGTGCCGACGACCCCGGCGAGGTGCTCTACGACGCCTTCGACGAGTTCGTCTACGCCGGGCACCCGCTCGGCCGGCCGGTCGGGGCGCGCAAGGAGCAGATCCGCGCACTCGACCACCGGACGCTCCTCGACCACTACGCGCACGACTACGTCGGACCGCGGCTCGTGTTCGCCGCCGCCGGCGGCGCCGAGCACTCCGCGGTGGTGGAGATGGTCGCCCGCGCGACGGCCGACCTGCCCGAGCTGTCCTCCGCTCCGGGCGCCGGCCTCCGCCCGGTGCGCACACCTCCGGAGTTCCACGGCGGGGTGCACACCGTCGTCAAGGACACCGAGCAGCAGGGCATCATCCTCGGCATGCCCGGCCTCCCCGAGGCCGACGACGAGCGGTTCACCATGACGGTGCTCTACTCGCTGCTCGGCGGCGGAATGTCCTCGCGCCTGTTCCAGGAGATCCGGGAGGAGCGCGGGCTCGCCTACAGCGTCCACTGCATCGCGAGCACCCACGCCGACTCCGGGCAGTTCGGGATCTACGCGGGCACCTCGCCGGCCTCGGCCCAGCAGGTCATCGACCTGTGCGCGGCGGAGCTCGACCGGCTGGCAACGACTGTGCCCGGCCGCGACGAGGTCGAGGCGATCGTGTCCCAGGTCGCCGGGTCCACCGTGCTCGGCCTCGAGAGCTCGGCGGCCCGGATGAACCGCCTGGCGCGCGCCGAGCTCTACGGCCGGCCGCTGCAGACCCCGTCCGAGCTCATCGACCGGGTGCGGGCGGTGACGCCGGAGCAGGTGACCGCGCTCGCCGAGCGCCTCGCCGCCGGTCCGCGCGCGCTCGTCACCTGCGGACCGGGCACCGCCTTCGAGCTCCCGGGCTGAGCGCCTCCGGACCGGTTCCACGGATCCCCGCGGCGACCGGGATGCCGGGCAGCTCGCCGGAGCCGTTCGGAATACTGCCAGGTGGGAACGCGTTGTGAGGCATAGGACCCTTCGATAGGGTCGAAGTGCATGGCGGCACACTGCCGCGCCGGGACGACCACGTCGGCCCGGACACGTCCGAATGAGGAGGAAACACATGGTTGAGCAGTACACGCTCCCGGAGCTGCCCTACGACTACGCCGCTCTCGAGCCGCACATCTCGGCGAAGATCATGGAGCTCCATCACGACAAGCACCATGCCACCTACGTCAAGGGTGCGAACACCGCCCTCGAGCAGATGGCGGAGGCCCGCGAGAAGGGTGATTTCGGGACCATCGGCAAGCTGTCGAAGGACCTGTCGTTCAACCTCGGCGGCCACGTCAACCACTCGATCTTCTGGAACAACATGTCCCCGGACGGCGGCGACAAGCCCACCGGTGAGCTCGCCGCGGCGATCGACGACCAGCTCGGCGGATTCGACGCCTTCCAGGGCCAGTTCACCGGTGTCGCGACCTCGATCCAGGGCTCCGGCTGGGCCATCCTCGGCTGGGACACCCTGGGTCAGCGCCTCACCATCGAGCAGCTCTATGATCAGCAGGGCAACGTCCAGGTGGGCTACATCCCGCTGCTCCAGCTCGACATGTGGGAGCACGCGTTCTACCTCGACTACCAGAACGTCAAGCCCGACTACGTCAAGGCGTGGTGGAACATCGTCAACTGGGAGGACGTGCAGGCCCGCTTCGAGCGCGCACGCACCCAGACCCCGGGGCTGCTGCTCGGCAAGTGATGAGCACCCCGCACCGCACCTGAACCCTGCGGTCCGACTGCGGACCCGGTCCTCGACCGGGTCCGCAGTCGTCTGCAGGGGCATCGGAGGAACGCCATGCCCTGGCACATCGTCCACAGCTCGAAGCACGGGACCGCCCGATCCTATGCGGAGAACCTCGCCGCGGACCTCGGGACCGGGGCGCACCCGCTCGCGGACCCTGCCCCCGCCGGAGCGCCGGTGATCCTGGTCGCGCCGATCTACGCCGGCCGCATCCACGGCCTCGCGGAGCTGCGTCGGCGCTCCGGGGAGCCGGCGGCAGCGGTGCTCGTCGGGCTCATGCCCATCGACTCCTCCCGGCGGGCCGAGGTGGCCCGCACCCACCTCGGCGACACTCCCGTGTTCCAGGTCCCCGGCCGCATCCGGTGGGCCGAGCTCGGCCTGCGGGAGCGGGTGATGATGCACACGCTCGGGGCGATCACCCGCCTGCGGCGCCGACGCACCGCGACCGACGAGCAGTTCCTCGCCCTCCTCGGCACCGACTCCGGGGCCGTCGACCCGGCGGCGCTCGACCCGGTGCGGGCGTGGGCGGAGCGGGCGCGGCGGTAGGATGGGTCGCCGGGAGGATCAACATATGAGTGAGATCAGGGTCGCCGTCATCGGCGCACAGGGACGCATGGGTTCGCATGCGGTGGCAGCGATCGAGGAGGCCGAGGGGCTCGCCCTCGTCGCCGCGCTCGGCAGCGCTGACGGCCTCGACGCCGTGCTCGACGCGCAGGCCGACGTCGCCGTCGAGCTCACCGTGCCGCGAGCCACCGAGGACAACGTGCGCTTCCTCGTCGAGCACGGCATCGACACCGTCGTCGGCACCACCGGCTGGGACGCCGAGCGCCTCTCCCGGCTCGAATCGCTGCTCGCCGAGCACCCCGGCACCGCGGTGCTCATCGCCCCGAACTTCTCGATCGGCGCGGTGCTCGCGATGCACTTCGCCGAGCTCGCCGCGAAGTACTTCGACTCCGCCGAGGTCGTCGAGATCCACCACCCGCGCAAGCTCGACGCGCCGTCGGGCACCGCGGTGCACACTGCGCAGCGGATCGCCGCCGCCCGAAGCGCGGCCGGTCTCCCGGCGGTGCCCGATGCCACCGAATCCGACCCCCACGGGGCGCGCGGCGCCGTCATCGACGGCATCCACGTCCACGCGGTCCGCCAGCTGGGGATGAATGCGAGCGAGGAGATCCACTTCGGCGCGGACGGCGAGGCGCTCACCCTCCGCACCGACACCTTCTCGACCTCGGCCTTCATGCCCGGCATCATCACCGCGATCCGCGAGATCGGCGGCCGCGAAGGACTCGCCGTCGGGCTCGAGAACTACCTCACCCTCTGATGTCGAAGGCCAAGATCGGCGCCCTCGTCGTCGCCGCGCTGCTCGCGGTCTACCTCGTCTTCACCGTGCAGCGCGGCTGGATCATGCTCACCGAGGACGACCCGATCGCGAAGATCCTCGGGATCGCACTGTTCGCGCTGCCGGTGGTCGGGGCCTGGGCCCTCATCGCCGAGCTCCTGTTCGGCTCGCGCATGCAGCGCCTCGGCTCGATCCTCGAGGACGAGGGCGGCCTGCCCGAGGACACCCTGGCGCGCACCCCGGGCGGCCGGATCGTCCGCGAGGCCGCCGACGCCGAGTTCGCCAAGTACCGGGACGAGGTCGAGGCCGCCCCGGAGGAATGGCGGCGCTGGTTCCGCCTGTCGTGCGCCTACGACGCGGCCGGGGACCGGCGACGCGCCCGCAGCACCATGCGTCGGGCGATCGCGCTCGAGCGCGGCCGCTGAGCGCCGCTCACTGCACCCGATCGCGGAGCACGGTCTTCTGGATCTTCCCGATCCCGGAGCGGGGGAAGGTGTCGAGGATGCGGATGTCCTTGGGGTGTTTGTAGTTGGCGAGGCGGTCGGTGAGGTAGTCGCGGATGGATGCGAGTGTGGGTGGGTCGTCGGGGTTCTTGGGGACGATGCAGGCGATGGGGACTTCTCCCCATGTCTCGTCGGGTCTGCCGACGATGCTGATCTCGGAGATCTGGGGGTGCCAGGTGAGTGCGTTCTCGATCTCGGCGCAGTAGATGTTCTCGCCGCCGGAGATGATCATGTCCTTGAGGCGGTCGACGACGTAGATGAATCCGTCGGCGTCGCGGCGGACGAGGTCGCCGGAGTGGAACCAGCCGCCGTGGAAGGCTTCGGCGGTGGCTGTCTCGTTGTTCCAGTAGCGGTCCATGACGCAGGGTCCGCGGTAGACGATCTCGCCGACCTCGTCGACGCCGACGTCGTTCATCTGAGGGTCGACCACCCGGATCGCAGTGTCGTCGGTGGGCTTGCCCACGGACCCGATCCGGACGAGCGAATCCTCGAACTCGAGACCCACCCCGTAGCCCGTCGTCTCGGTCTGGCCGAAGGCGGCCTTGACCTCGGCGCCGGGCAGGGCGCCCTTCATCCGCTCGAGGAGCTTCTCGCTCGCCGGGGCCCCGCCCCAGTTCGCGTGCGTGAGCGCCAGCCCCTCGCCGCCGCTGCGCTCGATCTCCTCGCACAGGAGCTGCCACTGCTGCGGGACCATGAACGTCGCGGTGACCGCGAACCGCTTCATCGTCGCCAGCGTCTCCGCCGGGTCGAACCCGGCGCTCGGGATGACGAGAGCGGTCCCGCCGCCGGCGAGCGCACCGTGGCAGCCGAGGAAGGCACCGATGTGGAACAGGGGAGGGGCGAGCATGACGACCCCCTGCCCGCTCTTGATGCCCCAGCGGTTCGCGACCTGGGCGGAGCAGGCGAAGATGTTCCCGTGGGAGAGCACGGCGCCCTTCGGATTGCCCGTGGTGCCCGAGGTGTGCATGATCGCGAAGTCGTCGCCGGACGCGGGAGAGACGAGCTCCGCATCGGCGAGCTCGACCCGCTCGGCGGTCTCGAGCAGGTCGACCGCATCGCAGTCGATGACCTCCGGGCTCGCCGTGGCCGCGGCGACGGCGCCGGCGGCGAGCTCCGCGAGCGACTCCTCGGTGAACAGGAGGTCCGGGGTGACGTTGTCGAGGATGAACGCGACCTCGCCGGAGGACAGGCGGAAGTTGATCGGCACGATGATCGCGCCGATCGCCGAGGCGGCCTGCACGAGGACGAGGAACTCCGGTCGGTTCGTCAGGAGGACCGCGACCCGGTCGCCGCGACCCACGCCGCGTTCGCGCAGGTCCTGGGCGGTGCGGCGGATCTGCGAGGCGAACACCGCCCAGCTCGTGTCCCGGCCGCGGAAGCTCACCGCGATCTCATCGGGCACCTCGTGGGCGTGGCGGAGGATCTTCGCGACCACCGATGCGGAGCGGCTGAAGGACAGGGCGGCCAGGTCTGCAGATGTCATCGTCGACGTCTCCTCATTCAGGATGACCGAGCGTTCGGTCGGTGCTCCTGAATCTAGTGGACGGCGATGTCCCTGTCATCCGTGCGCGCCGGAACGGGGCCGAGGATCGCACGCTGCACGGCCCGCACCGCGCTCGACAGCGGCCATTCGAGGGGCCCGCGCGGTGATGCGAGTCCGCGCCAGGCGAGGGCGAACAGCATCGCGATCCCCACATGGACGAACAGCTCGGTCAGGCCGCCCATCGGTGCGAGCCGGCTGATCTCGAGGAACACGATGTGGCCGGTGTAGACCGTCAACGGCATCGAGCCGGGGGCGCTGAACGGGGCGAGCAGCCAGGAGCGCTGCCCCAGTGCGATCGCGGCGAGCGCGCACAGGCCGAGCACCGCGACGGCGACCCCGGAGGTGTGGAACAGGTCGAAGGGGGTGGCCGAGTGAGGACCGGCGATCGCCAGCCACCACCAGGTGTCGGTGGGCGTCACCCCGTAGGAGCCGGCCTGCAGGGCGTACTCGAGGGAGCCCGGCTCGGGGTCCGGGACCGGGCCGACGGACGCCTCGAGCACGGCCCGTCCGCCGGCGGTGAGGAGGAGGGAGGAGACGGCCTTCGCGAGCAGCGCGGTGCCGAGCCCGATGATCACGGCGGTGCCCGCAGTGCGCACCGAGCGCCAGTCGAGCCGGGCGAGGAACATCCCGAGCAGCAGGTAGCCCATCCACGGCAGCACCGGGTAGTAGCCGGTGAGGAGCAGATCGGTGAAGAGGTACTGCGGGGTGAGGAGGTCCCCGGGAGTCGGCACGATGGAGGAGGTCTCGAGCTCGAGGCCGCGGCGCAGCGCCATGCTCAGCACGGGTGCGAGCGCCATCCACAGCGGTGCGAGCAGGCCGAGCGCGAGCGCGGGCAGACGGAGGAAGAGCGGGGCGAGGGCGAACATCACACCGTAGAACACGAGGATGACGGCGATGCTCGAGGTCACCATGCCGAGCAGCAGGCCGACGATCGAGATGAGGAGCCCGCGCAGCATGAGGCCGGCCGCGGCGGCGGCCCACGGGCGGGCACCCGGCCGGGCGAGGACGCGCTGCGTGCTCAGCACCACGGAGAATCCGGCCAGGACGGCGAACAGCGCCGAGGACCGGCCGGCGAACCACACCGCGGGGGTGAATGCGCCCTCGGCGGACACGAAGGTGAGGACGTGGGTGACCATCATGCCGAACAGCGCCAGCCCGCGGGCGGTGTCGATGCCGAGGTTCCGTCCGGCCGGTGCCAGGCGGCGGGCCACTGTCGAGGCGTCGGGCACACGGGCTCCTGCGGGTGAGACGGAGGTGCGGATGGTGATGATTGTGCCACAGCGCGCACCGGCCGCAGCCCTGCCGTGCGGTGCGGATGCGGGAACCCGCGAGGCGCTCGGCAGGGTGGTGTCGGACGGGGGACTCAGCCCCCGGCGACGGTGTCGCGGAGCACGGTCTTCTGGATCTTGCCCATCCCGGAGCGGGGGAAGGTGTCGAGGATGCGGATGTCCTTGGGGTGTTTGTAGCTGGCGAGGCGGTCGGTGAGGTAGTCGCGGATGGATGCGAGTGTGGGTGGGTCGTCGGGGTTCTTGGGGACGATGCAGGCGATGGGGACTTCTCCCCATGTCTCGTCGGGTCTGCCGACGATGCTGATCTCGGAGATCTGGGGGTGCCAGGTGAGTGCGTTCTCGATCTCGGCGCAGTAGATGTTCTCGCCGCCGGAGATGATCATGTCCTTGAGGCGGTCGACGACGTAGATGAATCCGTCGGCGTCGCGGCGGACGAGGTCGCCGGAGTGGAACCAGCCGCCGTGGAAGGCTTCGGCGGTGGCTGTCTCGTTGTTCCAGTAGCGGTCCATGACGCAGGGTCCGCGGTAGACGATCTCGCCGACCTCGTCGACGCCGACGTCGTTCATCTGAGGGTCGACGATCCTGATGGAGGTCTCCGCGGTTGGCTTCCCGACTGACCCGATCTTCCGCAACGAATCCTCGAAGCGCAGGCTGACCGCCGTTCCGGTGGTCTCCGTCTGCCCGAACACCGCGGTGATCGCCGCGTCAGGCATGCACTCGGCCATCCGCAGCAGGAGCTTCTCGCTCGCCGGGGCCCCGCCCCAGTTCGCATGGGTGATCGCCAGTCCCTCGCCGCCGGAGCGCTCGATCTCCTCGCACAGGAGCTGCCACTGCTGCGGGACCATGAAGGCCGCGCTCACCGCGCTGCGCTTCATGGTCGTGAGCGTGGCCGCGGGGTCGAAGCCCGCGCTCGGGATGACGAGGGCCGTCGCGCCGCGGGCGAGTGCGCTGAGGAAGGACATGAAGGAGCCGATGTGGAACAGGGGAGGGGCGAGCATGATGACCCCGCCACCGGGCTCCACGCCCCAGCGAGCGGAGTTCTGGATCGCGGAGGAGAACACGGTGAGGCAGCTGAGCACGGCGCCCTTGGGGTTCCCGGTGGTGCCCGAGGTGTGGAGGATGACGAAGTCATCCGTGCCGGCGGGTACGAACAGGTCCTCGACCGGGAGCCGGTCTGCACTCGTCGCTGCCGTGCGGAACTCCTCGGACCCGCACTCGAGCACCACCGGTGCGGAGTCGGTGGTGGCGGGGGCATCGCGGGCCTGCTCCGCGGTCGCCGGCTCGGTGACGAGGAGCTGGGGGTCGGTGCTGTCGACGATGCAGGCGATCTCCCCGGCGCTGAGCCGGAAGTTGATCGGCACGATGATCGCGCCGAGCGCCGCTGCGGCCGCCGCGGTGAGGAGGAACTCGGGACGGTTGGTCGTGAGGACCGCCACCCGGTCGCCGGTGCGGATGCCGCGCCGGCGGAAGTCGACGGCGAGCGCGAGCACCGAGTCCGCGCACTCCCGCCAGCTCGTCTCCTCGTCGCGATAGCGGATGGCGACGGCATCGGGGATCTCGTGCGCGTGGCGCAGCAGCTTGCCGACCAGCGACGGCGATCGGCTGAGTGCGAGCGCCGCTGCTTCGACGGTGACGGTGGTCACGGGGATGCTCCTCGGGTCGGCGTCGTTTGAACGCGACTGAACGTTCGCAAGGCTGAATCTAGCCGAGGTTGTGAGCGATGTTACGGGAGCCGCCGTCGCGGCCGCGTCCGCCGCCCGACCGTGGACCCCAGCCGCTAGACTGGGCGCATGGCATTGATCAGTGATTCCGACGCGGCCGTGGCGCGCGAGGCGTTCGGTGCCGTCGGCACCGCGATGATCACCCCCTTCGACGCCGCCGGCGGCATCGACTACGCCGCCGTGGAAGCCACCGCGGAGCACCTCGTGGACCTCGGCAACGACCAGCTCGTCGTGTCCGGCACCACCGGGGAATCCCCGACCACGACGGATGGGGAGAAGAGACGCCTCCTCGAGACCGTGGTCGGCGCCGTCGGCGATCGCGCCCGGATCCTCGCCGGCGTCGGCACCAACATCACTGCGCACTCCGTCGAGCTCGCCCAGCAGGCGGCCGCCGCCGGCGCGCACGGGCTGCTCGTCGTCACCCCCTACTACTCGAAGCCGCCGCAGGCCGCGATCGCTGAGCACATGCGCACCGTCGCCGACGCCACCGAGCTGCCGGTCATGCTCTACGACATCCCGGGCCGCTCCGGGGTGCCGATCGACACCGAGACCCTGCTCCGGCTCGCCGAGCACCCGCGGATCCTCGCGGTCAAGGACGCCAAGGGCGACCTCGTCGCCTCGCAGCGCGTGATGACCGAGAGCTCCCTCGTCTACTACTCCGGCGAGGACGCGCTCAACCTCCCCCTCATGGCGTTCGGCGCCGTGGGCATCGTCTCCGTGGTCGGCCACGTCAGCGCCGACAAGTTCGCTTCCATGGTGGCCGCCGTCGGGGACAACGACCTCGACTCCGCCCGCCGCATCGCCGGGGAGCTCGCGCCCCTCGTCGACGCCATCATGAATCACCTCCCCGGAGTGGTGGCCGTCAAGGCCGCCCTCGAGCTCCAGGGAGTGATTCCCACCCGCGCCACTCGCATGCCGCTGCTCCCCGCAGCAGACGAGCAGGTCGAGTCCCTGCGCGCTCAACTGATAAGGAGCGGTTACCTCCAGTGACCACATTTCTCGCAGAGCCCGGTGAACCGCCCGTCGTCGATCCGGAGGCGCTGCGCATAGTCGCCCTCGGCGGCCTCGGCGAGGTCGGCCGCAACATGACCGTGTTCGAGTACCGCGGCAAGATCCTCATCGTCGACTGCGGCGTCCTCTTCCCCGAGGAGGAGCAGCCCGGCATCGACCTCATCCTGCCGGACTTCAGCTACCTCGACGACCGGATGGACGACATCGTCGGCCTCGTCCTCACCCACGGCCACGAGGACCACATCGGTGCGGTGCCCTACCTCCTCAAGCGCCGCGCCGACATCCCGATCCTCGGCTCCGTGCTCACGCTCGCGCTCATCGAGGCGAAGCTCAAGGAGCACCGGATCAAGGCGACCACCCGCGTGGTCAAGGAGGACGACACCGACCAGCTCGGCCCGTTCGACCTCGAGTTCGTCGCCGTCAACCACTCGATCCCCGACGCGCTCGCCGTGTGCATCCGGACCGGCGCCGGAACCGTGCTCCACACCGGCGACTTCAAGATGGATCAGCTGCCGCTCGACCGCCGGATCACCGACCTGCGCGCCTTCGCCCGACTGGGCGAGGAGGGCATCGACCTGTTCCTCACCGATTCGACGAACGCGGACGTGCCCGGCTTCACCTCGCCGGAGAAGAACATCGGCCCGGTCCTCGAGACCCTGTTCGGCACCGCGGAGCGGCGCATCATCGTCGCCTCCTTCGCTTCGCACGTCCACCGCGTCCAGCAGGTGCTCGAGGCGGCGAACGCCCACGGCCGCAAGGTCGCTCTCGTCGGCCGCTCGATGGTCCGCAACATGAAGATCGCCCAGGACCTCGGCTACCTCCACGTGCCCCACGGCGTGCTCATCGACCTCAAGGACGTCGACAAGCTGCCCGACGACCAGGTCGTGCTCATGTGCACCGGCTCGCAGGGCGAGCCGATGGCCGCCCTGTCCCGGATGGCCGCCGGCAGCCACCGGATCCAGGTGGGGGAGGGCGACACCGTCATCCTCGCCTCCTCGCTCATCCCGGGCAACGAGAACGCCGTGTTCCGCGTCATCAACGGGCTCATGAAGCTCGGGGCGAACGTCATCCACAAGGGCAACGCCAAGGTCCACGTGTCCGGGCACGCCTCGGCCGGCGAGCTCCTCTACTGCTACAACATCGTCAAGCCGCGCGGCGTCATGCCGGTCCACGGCGAATGGCGCCACATGCTCGCCAACGCGCAGCTCGCGATGGACACCGGGGTGCCCGAGGATCACGTCGTGCTCGCCGACGACGGCTGGGTCGTCGACCTCAAGGACGGGCGCGCCGAGGTCGTCGGAGCCGTGGACTGCGAATACGTGTTCGTCGACGGCTCCTCGGTGGGCGAGGTGACCGAGGCGGACCTCCGCGATCGGCGCACGCTCGCCGACGAGGGCTTCGTGTCCGTATTCATGACCGTCGACTCCAAGCGCGGGGAGATCCTCGCCGGTCCGATCGTGCACACGCGCGGCGTCGCGGAGAGCGACGCGGTGTTCGACTCGATCCGCCCGAAGATCGAATCCGCGGTCAAGGACGCTCTCGCGAGCGGGACCAAGGACGAGCACCGGCTGCAGCAGGTCATCCGCCGCACGCTCGGCCGCTGGATCTCCTCGAAGCTGCGCCGCAAGCCGATGATCGTCCCGATGGTCGTCATCGTCTGAGCCGACTGCCCGCCACGGAGCTCGCCGCACGAGTGTGTGAAGAGCCGGCCCACCCCGCGGGGTGGGCCGGCTCTTCACATCCGTGCGGATTCAGCCCCGGTCGTAGGCGTGCCAGCGCTCGGCGAGCCCGGCGGCGGTCGCGCTGAGGGCGCGGGCGACCTCGGCGAAGGTCTGCGGGGTGAGCCGGGAGGACGGCCCGGACACCGACAGCCCGGCCGGCGCCGGTCCGCCGGGGACGGCGACCGCCAGGCAGCGCACCCCGACCTCCTGCTCCTCGTCGTCGACGGCGTAGCCCACCTCGCGGGCGCGTGCGATCTCGCCGAGCAGCGCCTCGACATCGGGGGCCGGGCCGCTGTCCACCGGCGGGAGGGCGAGCAGTCCGCGGGCCTCCTCGACCGGCAGCGCGGCGAGCACCGCTTTGCCGACCCCGGTGTTGTGCAGCGGCACGCGGCGGCCGACCTCGGTGAACATCCGCATCGAGCGAGGCGAGGCGGCCTGGGCCACGTAGGTCATCGAATCGCGGGTGAAGAACGCGAGATTGACGGTCTCCCCGAGCGACTCCGCGAGCGCGGCGAGCAGCGGCTGGGCCTCCGCGCCCGTCTGGTGCGCGGCGACCGCGCCGAGCCGTACGAGCCGCGGCCCGAGCGAATAGCTCCGGTCGGCGAGCTGGAGCACGATCCCGCGAGCGGCGAGCGTGCCGAGGATCCGGTGCACCGTGGGCACCGGGAGCCGGATCGCCGTAGCGAGATCCTTGCTCCGCGCCGCACCCCCGGCGTCCGCGAGGGCTTCGAGGACGTCGAGGGTGCGGTCGACCGATTGGACGCGCTGGGGCGAGGACATGGTTCAGCGGCGGCCGGCGGGCCCGGTGCCGCCGGGGCGGTCGTCCCCATCGGCGGCGCGGTCGCCCGTGCGATCGGCGTGCGGATCCGCGGCGAGGCTGCCGGCCGGGACCTCGGCGGCCGCGCGCTCCTGCTCCTCGTCGACCGGGAGCAGCTCGTCGTTGTCCCGGCCGCTGGAGCGGGAGAGCAGGACGAACGTCACCGCGAGGCCGATGAGGATGAGCGCGAACATGATCGTGCCGATGTTGAGGCCGGGTCCGAACACCATCATGTAGGCGATCGATCCCGCCGTGAGGCAGTAGACGGCCATCGGGATGATCGTCTTGCGGATGATGTCGCCCTCGCGGCCGAGCAGGCCGACGGTCGCGGCGGCGGCGACGACGTTGTGGACCGCGACCATGTTACCGGCCGCACCGCCCACCGCCTGCGCGGCGACGACGGTCTCCGGCGAGGATGCACCGATATTCACGCCGGTGGTGAACTGGAACTGCGAGAACATGAGGTTGGACACGGTGTTCGACCCCGCGACGAACGCGCCGAGCGCCCCGACGAAGGGTGCGGCGAGCGGCCAGTTGTGGCCGAGCGTCTCCGCCGCCGCCGACGCGAGCGTCACCGGCATCGAATCCATGCCCGCGGCGTTGTAGTCCGGGCCCGAGTTGATGAACACCCGGACCATCGGGACAGAGCACAGGAGTGCGACGGCCGCACCTGCGATCTGCCCGCCGGCGAGCTTCCACGCGGCGGCGACCTGGCGGCCGCTCATGCGGTGGAGCGCGATGGTGATGAGCGAGGCGAGGACGAAGAGCGCACCCGGCGAGTAGATCAGGTCCATGTTCTGGTTGATCGGGGTGCCGAAGATGCCCTCGACCTTGATGACGGCGGGGCCGGTGAGGAATGCCTTGACCGCCGGGATGTTGCGGGTGATGAGGAGGAGGACGACGACGATGAGGTACGGCGCCCAGGCCTGCACGAGCGGCATCCGCTTCTTGAGGTGCGAGGCCTCCGCGGCTGGGCTGACCGTTCCCATCCAGCGCTCGGGCCAGCGGTAGCGCGGCGCGAACTCCCAGGTGTCCTTGGGGGTGAGGAAACCGGCGCGGGCGGCGGGCACGACGATGAGGAGGCCGACGAGACCGCCGATCATCGAGGGGAACTCCGGGCCGAGGAAGGTGGCGACGAGGAGGTAGGGGACGATCATCGCGAAGGCGGCGAAGATCGCGAAGGGTGCGACGGCGAGCCCGTCAGCGAACCGGCGGCGGCTGCCGAAGAACCCGGTCATGAAGCAGCACAGGGTGAGCGGGATCAGGATGCCGCAGATCGCGTGGATGAGCGCGACCTGGCCGGCGGTGTGCGCGACGAAGCCGAGCTGATCGAGGCCGAGCACGCCGGCGCGCTCGGCGACATCGGCCGACATCGCACCGGTCTCATCGGCCAGGCCGTTGCCGATGCCGGTGAGCATGGGGGTGCCGACCGCGCCGAAGCTCACCGGGGTCGACTGGATGATGAGGCCGAACAGCACCGCGGCGATCGCGGGGAAGCCGAGGGCGAGCATGAGCGGAGCGACGACCGCGGCGGGTGCGCCGAATCCGGCCGCGCCCTCGATGAAGCTGCCGAACAGCCAGGCGACGATGATGACCTGGACGCGGCGGTCGGCGGACACGGAGATGAACCCGGCGCGGATCGTGTCGATCGCCCCGGACTTCGTCACGGTGGCGAGCATGACGAGCGCACCGAACACGATCCACAGCAGGCCGATGGCGACGAGGATGCCCTGCACGATCGAGGCGCCGATGGTCACGAGGTCGATCTGCCAGGCGAAGAACGCGACCGCGGCCGCGACGACGAGGCTGATGGGCATGGCGATCGCCGCGGGCATCCGGAAGCCGAGCAGCAGCACGCCGGCCACGATGATCGGGAGGAGCGCGAGCAGCGCCGCGACGAAGAGGTTGTCCATGTCATTCCTGTCTGCGGGGGAGCCGCATGAAGTGTCGGGTCGGCACGTCCCCGCGAGGCGGCGGTGCCCGAGCGGGGTGTGATTCCAATCACGGTGACAGTAGAGCATGCCGCAGCACTGTGCAAGCGTTCGATGAGTGCTTCGCGGGGAGCCGGATGTGAGCGGTCCCCGGCGATTCGGGAGGCCGGGCTTCCGCAGGGCAGAAAAACGTTCTCGAAATGAGACCGGGCTTCGGAAACTGATTTCACAGTGCGGAATCGCGATTTCATTCTCAAAGGAGTAGATTGCGAGTGACGAAGGTGTCGCACCTCATACTCGGCCGCGCGGCCCGCGGCCCGGGAAGGACGGAAGCCATGACCACCGTGGACGCCACGACCACTGCACAGACGCTCGAGGAGCTCGCCGCCCAGCTGCCCGACGGGGCGGTCATCACCGACCCCGTGAAGATGGAGGCCTATCGCTGGGACCGCGCCAACGACCCCGACGCGGGCATGCCGCTCGCGGTCGTCCGCGCCACCTGCACCGAGGACGTCCAGGCCGCCGTGCGCTTCGCGGCCGCGACGAACACCCCGGTGGTGCCGCGCGGAGCCGGTTCGGGGCTGTCCGGCGGATCCACCGCGCAGAACGGTGCGATCGTGCTCTCCGTCGAGCGGATGCGCGAGATCCGGATCGACCCGCTCACCCTCACCGCCGTCGCCCAGCCCGGCGCCATCAACGCCGAGGTCAAGGACGCGGCCGCGGAGCAGGGACTGTGGTACCCGCCGGACCCGGCCTCCTTCGAGTTCTGCTCGATCGGCGGGAACATCGCGACGAACGCCGGCGGTCTGTGCTGCGTGAAGTACGGCGTGACCACCGACTACGTGCTCGGGATGAAGGTCGTGCTCTCCGACGGCCGCCTCGTCACGCTCGGCGGGCCGCGCCTCAAGGACGTCGCCGGGCTGTCCCTGACGAAGCTCTTCGTCGGCAGCGAGGGCACGCTCGGCATCATCACCGAGGTGACCCTGCGCCTCATCCACATCAAGCGCAATCCGAGCACCCTCGTCGCGACCTTCCGGACCCTCGACGACGCCACTCGTGCGGTGCTCGGCATCACCCAGCAGATGCGCCCCTCGATGCTCGAGTTCATGGACCGCCCGACGATCAACGCGGTCGAGGACGAGACCCGGATGGGCCTCGACCGGGAGGCCGCCGCGATGCTCATCGTGCAGTCCGACGAGCCGGCCGGCTACGCCCAGCACGAGATCGAGACCATCGCCGAGGTGTGCGAGGCGAACAACGCCACCGAGTGCTATCACACCGACGACCCCGACGAGGGCCAGGCATTCATCGCCGCCCGGCGCATCGCGATCCCCGCGGTGGAGAAGAAGGGCACGATCCTCCTCGAGGACTGCGGCGTGCCGCTGCCCGAGCTCGGGCGCCTCGTCTCCGGCATCGAGGAGATCAGCCGCAGGCGCGAGGTGCTCGTCGCCGTCATGGCCCACGCCGGGGACGGCAACACCCACCCGCTCGTCGTGTTCGACCCCACCGACGACGCGCAGCGCGAGCGCGCGCACGTGGCCTATGGCGAGATCATCGACCTCGCGGTCTCGCTCGGCGGCACGATCACCGGCGAGCACGGGGTGGGTCGCCTCAAGCGGCCTTGGCTCGGCGACTACCTGGGCCCGGACGTCCTCGAGCTCAACCACCGCATCAAGAACGCCCTCGACCCGCAGGGCATCCTCAATCCGGGCACCGTCTTCGAAGCCCAGGAAGGACGCTGAATGACCTCCGATACGACCGCCCCGGTCTACACCACCGTTCCCGTCATCACCCACGACACCGCCGCCCGTGCCGTCGCGCTGACCATCGAGGAGGGGGAGAGGGTCGGTGTGCGCGCCTGCGCGACGATCGTCGATCCCGCCCTCGGGCTCGTCGCCTACGGCCGCGCCGACGGCATGACACCGCACAGCGTCGAGACGAGCCGGCGCAAGGCGAACACCGCCGCCTCCACCCGCCGGCCCAGCGCGCTCATGAACCCCGAGCTCGCGCAGAAGCTCGAGCACGGAACCGGCGGCCTGCTCACGAGCATCGCCGGCGGGGTGCCGCTCGTGTTCGACGGCACCCTCGTCGGCGGCCTCGGCGTCGCCGGCGGCAAGCCCGACGAGGATGCGGTGATCGCCGCGGCCGTGCTCGAACGGCTCGGGGCCGAACCCCCGGCAACGGCCTGACCCGGCCCACCGCACCGCACCGGGCCATCCGCCCGCCACAGTCCATCGCGCCACCCGCTCCAGACCGCCCCCGCACCCGAGACTGAGGAGTCCCTCATGACCACGACCCCGATCGACCTGCCCGACGGCCTCGAGATCACCGGCGAGATCAAGCCGGAGCACCTGTCCGTCCTCACCCCCGACGCCCTGCAGCTCATCGTCTCGCTGCACCGCGCCTTCGCCGGCACCCGCCAGGAGCGCCTCGCCGCCCGCAAGGACCGCCAGGCCCGCCTCGACGCCGGCGAGGAGCTCGACTTCCTCGAGGAGACGAAGGCGATCCGCGAGGACGACTCGTGGAAGGTGGCACCGCCCGCCCCCGGCCTCGAGGACCGCCGCGTCGAGGTCACCGGCCCGACCTACCGCAAGATGACGATCAACGCGCTCAACTCCGGGGCCAAGGTGTGGCTCGCCGACCAGGAGGACGCGAACACCCCGGCCTGGGACTCCGTGCTCGGCGGCCAGGTCAACCTGCTCGACTCCCTCAACCGGGAGATCGACTTCGTGTCCGAGCAGGGCAAGGAGTACACGCTGCGCCCGGACGAGGAGCTGCCGACGATCGTGGTCCGCCCCCGCGGCTGGCACCTCGAGGAGAAGCACATGCGGATCGACGGCGAGATCGCCTCGGGATCGCTCGTCGACTTCGCCCTCTACCTCGCGACCGCCGGCAAGGTGCAGATCGAGAAGGGCCGCGGCCCCTACTTCTACCTGCCCAAGATGGAGTCGCACCTCGAGGCGCGCCTGTGGAACGACGTGTTCATCCACGCGCAGGAGGCGCTCGGGATCCCGCGCGGCACCATCCGCGCCACCTGCCTCATCGAGACCTACCCGGCGGCGTTCGAGATGGAGGAGATCCTCTACGAGCTCCGCGAGCACTCCGCCGGCCTCAACGCCGGCCGCTGGGACTACATCTTCTCCGTCATCAAGACCCACCGCGCCAAGGGCGAGGACTGGATCCTCCCCGACCGCGCCCAGGTCACCATGACCGTGCCGTTCATGCGCGCGTACACCGAGCTCCTCGTGCGCACCTGCCACAAGCGCGGTGCCCACGCGATCGGCGGCATGAGCGCGTTCATCCCCTCCAAGGACGAGGCCGCCAACACCAAGGCCTTCGACCAGGTGGAGAAGGACAAGTCGCGCGAGGCGAACGACGGCTTCGACGGCTCGTGGGTCGCCCACCCCGGAATGGTCGAGGCCTGCCGCGCCGAGTTCACCAAGGTGCTCGGCGACAGCCCCAACCAGATCGACAAGACCCGCGAGGACGTCGCCGTCACCGCCGCCGACCTCCTGTCGGTCAAGGACACCCCCGGTGAGATCACCGAGGCCGGTCTGCGCGCGAACATCTCCGTGGGCATCCAGTACGTCGGGGCGTGGCTCAGCGGCAACGGCGCGGCCGCGATCAACGGGCTCATGGAGGACGCCGCGACCGCGGAGATCTCCCGCTCGCAGGTGTGGCAGTGGCTCCACTTCGGCGTCACCCTCACCGACACCGGGGAGGCCGTGACCAAGGAGCTCGTCGACCGGCTGATCGACGAGGAGGTCGACTCGCTGCCCGGCGGTGCCGCGCAGTGGGGCACTTCGAAGGACCTCTTCGCCCGCATGGCGACGGCCGAGGAGTACCACGACTTCCTCACCATCCCGGCCTACGAGCTGCTCGACTGATCCGAGTCGCACCGGCCGAGGCCGGTCCTGCCGCCCGGGCAGGCGACGCGGGGGCACCCACCGATCGGTGGGTTCCCCCGCGGCGTTCGCGGGGAGGACACAGGGTGCGCGAATCCCGGTTCCCGGACCCGCTTCCCCGTACTATGGGGATCATGGCGACCAGTACGACTTCCCCCGCTGCTGGTACCGGCACCAGGCGTCGACGCAGCGCGTCGACCGCACCCACCGGACGTGCGGGGGCACACGAGACCGACCCGAACGTGGTGACAGGTGCATGGATGGGAGTGGCCCGCATGGCAGGCAACAGGACCCGCAAGGTGCTCACCGAGACCCCCGATGAGCAGAGCCCGACCCGACGCGACGGCACCGCCTTCTTCCTCGTCGGGCTCGCGATCGTCGTCGCCGCCTTCGAGTGGTGGAACATCCCCGGCGCATTCGGCAACGGCGTGCGCGCCGTCATCGAGGGCTCCCTGGGGCGCGTCGCGCTCTCCCTGCCCGTGCTGCTCCTCGGCTACGCCGTGCGCCTGTTCCTGCGCGGCGAGGACACCCGCGGCAACAACCGGATCCTCATCGGTCTCATCGCCTTCGTGCTCGCCGCCGCCGGGCTCGCCCACATCGCGGCGGGCAGCCCCGGCTTCGCGAACTCGCGCGAGGCGATGATCAACGGGGGAGGGGCGCTCGGCTTCATCGTGTCCTCCCCGCTCGTCGCCGCGACCACGGTGTACGTCGCCGTCCCGCTCCTCGTGCTCCTCGGACTGTTCTCGCTCCTCGTCATCACGGCCACCCCGGTCAACACGATCCCGCAGCGTCTCCACGGCCTCTACACCCTGCTCGTCGGCGGGGAGGCCGCGCCCCGCGAGGCCGCCGGAGCCGACGACACCGACCTCGTGCGCGACAACCGCACGACGAGCACACTCAAGCCGGTGATGGGCGCCAAGCGCCGCTCCCGGAAGAAGAAGGACGACTCCGCCCCGCAGTACGAGAAGGAGGAGGAGAAGGCCTACGACAAGGCCTACATCCACGACGCGGAGGTCGACCCCGACGCTCCCGCCGCCCCGTCCCCGGAGCCGGAGCTCTACGACGTCGACGCCGAACCGCGGGTCCGCCCCGGTCAGCGCCGCCCCACCCGGGCGGAGAAGGAGACGGCCAAGCTCAAGGCCGACCTCGGGATGGAGGACGAGGCGACCCGCGTCATCGACCGCGAGCCCGACCCCGAGGCCACCGTCCCCGCCGTGTCCACCCCGGCTCCGCAGGCCACCGGCGAGCTCCCGCAGCGCGTCGAGCAGCTCACGCTGGCCGGTGACATCACCTACACCCTCCCGAGCTCCGATCATCTGCTCGCCGGGCCCCCGGCGAAGGAGCGCTCCGAGGCCAACGACCGGGTCGTCGAGGCGCTGCGCGACGTGCTCGAGCAGTTCAACATCGACGCCGAGGTCACCGGGTTCTCCCGCGGCCCGACGGTCACCCGCTACGAGGTCGAGCTCGGCTCCGGCACCAAGGTGGAGAAGGTCACTGCGCTGAGCAAGAACATCGCGTACGCGGTGGCGAGCGCCGACGTGCGCATCCTGTCCCCGATCCCGGGCAAGAAGGCGATCGGCATCGAGATCCCCAACGCGGACCGCGAGACCGTCGCGCTCGGCGACGTGCTGCGCTCGCAGGCCGCGCGGAAGACCGACCACCCGATGGTCGTCGGCGTCGGCAAGGACGTCGAGGGCGGCTTCGTCGTCGCCGACCTGTCGAAGATGCCCCACCTGCTCGTCGCCGGCGCGACCGGCTCCGGCAAGTCGAGCTTCATCAACTCGATGATCACCTCGATCATGATGCGCGCGACCCCGGACGAGGTGCGCCTCATCCTCGTCGACCCCAAGCGCGTCGAGCTCACGATCTACGAGGGCATCCCGCACCTCATCACCCCGATCATCACCAACCCCAAGAAGGCCGCCGAGGCGCTCGAATGGGTCGTCCGCGAGATGGACGCACGCTACGACGACCTCGCGCAGTTCGGGTTCAAGCACGTCAAGGAGTTCAACAAGGCCGTCCGCGAGGGCCGTGTGCAGGTGCCGCCCGGCTCCCAGCGGGTGCTCCAGCCGTACCCGTACCTCCTCGTCGTCGTCGACGAGCTCGCCGACCTCATGATGGTCGCCCCGCGCGACGTCGAGGCCTCGATCCAGCGGATCACGCAGCTCGCCCGTGCCGCCGGCATCCACCTCGTGCTCGCCACCCAGCGCCCGAGCGTCGACGTCGTCACCGGCCTCATCAAGGCCAACGTGCCCTCGCGGCTCGCCTTCGCCACCTCCTCGCTCGCGGACTCCCGCGTCGTGCTCGACCAGCCGGGCGCGGAGAAGCTCATCGGCCAGGGCGACGCCCTGTTCCTCCCGATGGGCGCGGCGAAGCCGATGCGCGTGCAGGGTGCGTGGATCAACGAGAGCGAGATCGAGAAGGTCGTCTCCCACGTCAAGGGCCAGCTCACGCCGGTCTACCGCGAGGACGTCGCGGTGGAGAAGCCGGCGAAGCAGATCGACGAGGAGATCGGCGACGACCTCGACCTCCTGCTCCAGGCCACCGAGCTCGTCGTCACCACCCAGTTCGGCTCCACCTCGATGCTCCAGCGCAAGCTCCGGGTGGGCTTCGCCAAGGCCGGGCGCCTCATGGACCTCATGGAGTCCCGCGGCATCGTCGGCCCCTCGGAGGGGTCGAAGGCCCGCGACGTCCTCGTCACCCCCGAGGACCTGCCGGGCACGCTCGCGGTGATCCGCGGCGAGGAACCGCCGGCGGGAGAGGCCGCGCCCGCCAGCGGGGGTGCGGCCGGTGCCGCCGGAGCGGGAGCCGGTGCCGCCGGAGCGGCGGGCGCGGCGTACGGGACCGACCCGGACGCCGAGCCCACCGACGTCGTGCCGACCGTCGGGGACATCGATCCGGACACCGGGCTCGAGGTCGTCGAGGCCGGCGGCGAGGACGCCTGGGATCTCACCGGCAGGTAGGCTGGAGCGGTGATGACCGAGAAGCCGCAGCCGAGTCCGTGGAACCTGCCGAATGCGCTCACC
This sequence comes from Brevibacterium sp. R8603A2, assembly GCF_023072605.1. NCBI lineage: Bacteria > Bacillati > Actinomycetota > Actinomycetes > Micrococcales > Brevibacteriaceae > Brevibacterium > Brevibacterium sp. R8603A2. The sequence continues at coordinate 67,385 of NZ_JALLGN010000002.1, read as the reverse complement.
GTGCTGCGCATCCTGCTCGTCCCGCTGTTCCTGTTCCTGCTGCTCGGCTACGACGGCCTCGACCCGATGTGGCGCCTCGGCGCGTTCGTCGTGTTCGGTCTGGCGATGCTCACCGACAAGATCGACGGGGACCTCGCGCGGCGCTGGGACCTCATCACCGACTTCGGCAAGATCGCCGATCCGATCGCCGACAAGTCCCTCATGGCCGCGGCCCTCATCGGCCTCGCCCTCATCGGTGCGCTGCCGTGGTGGATCCCGATCGTCATCCTCGTCCGCGAGTTCGGGATCACCGTGCTCCGGCTGCTCATCGTGCGCAGAGTAGTGCTGCCGGCCTCGAAGGGCGGCAAGCTCAAGACGCTCCTGCAGACGATCGCGATCGGCCTCTTCATCGTGCTCCTGCCGCTGGCCGCAGTCGTCCCCGACGGCGTGACGATCGCCGTCATCGTCATCGCCTGGGTCGTCATGACCGCCGCCGTCATCGTCACGCTCGTCACCGGGATCGACTACTGCATCCGGATCGCCCGGCTGCTGCGGGAGCCGCGCGAGCCCCGCGCCCGCGCATGAGCGGCTCGCCGGACCCGGACCCGGGCCCCGCTGTCGCCGAGGTCGTGACCGGCCTCGTCGAGCGCGGGCTCACCCTCGCGACCGCGGAGTCCCTCACCGCCGGCCTCATCGCCGCGACCCTCGTCACGGTGCCCGGCGCCTCGGCCGCGGTGCGGGGCGGTCTGATCACCTACGCCACCGACCTCAAGGCGCGTCTCGCCGGGGTCGACCCCGCGCTGCTCGACCGGGTCGGTCCGGTCGACGCCGAGGTCGCGAAGCAGATGGCCCAGGGCGCGGCCCGGGTGTGCGGCGCCGACCTCGGACTCGCGTGCACCGGAGTGGCCGGCCCGGACCCGCAGGACGGGAAGCCGGTGGGCCTCGTCCACCTCGCACTCGCCCATGCCGACGGCACCGAGCACGCGGCGCACCGCTTCTCCGGCGACCGGGCGGCGATCCGCGCCGCGACGACGGCCGCGGGGATCGCGCTCCTCGCGGAGCACCTGCGCAGCCGCGGCGCCCCGGGTCCCGGGGCCGGGCGTCGCCCGGTTCGACAGTAGCCCTCCGGCAGCGTCACAGTTCGCTGTCAATCGCCTGCGCAGGCCGGTGCGGGATGGAGCGGCCGGGTGCGGTGCGGGTAGGCTACAGGGAACAAATCGGTGGCGTCGGCGGTTGCATCCTTCACATGGATAGAGTTCTGAACCGAGACCGCACCCACCGTCCGCTGCTACCGGGAGGATCGTCATGACGCTGCTGCGCACCGAGATCGGCGACTCCCTGCGTGCCGCCCGCCGGCGCCAGAACCGCACTCTGCGCGACGTCTCCACCGGCGCGAGCGTGTCGCTCGGCTACCTCAGCGAGATCGAGCGCGGCCAGAAGGAGGCCTCCTCGGAGCTCCTGTCCGCGATCTGCGAGGCCCTCGATCTGCCCGTGTCCTCCCTGCTCCGCGAGGTCAGCGACCGGTTCGCGATCAGCGAGGGCGTGGAGATCCCGGACACCGTCCCGGTGGAGATGTCCCGGCGCGTGCTCCAGGGCGAACCGGCCGATGCCCTGGCCGGGCCCGCCTGAATGCGTCACACGCTCTACTGGACGTTGATGAACGAGGAGTTCGGACAGGTCCGCGCGGAATCCCTCCACACCGACCTCGCCCTGTCCACGCTGGGCTCACGCACCGCGGCCGAGGCCTTCGACGCCGGAATCGAGCCGCGCGACATCTGGACCGCGATCTGCGAGGCCACCGGGGTGCCCCCGGAGCGGCGGCTCGGCCGCGACACCCCGCGCGCAGCACCCTTCTGAGGCGGCGTGCGCCCGTTGCCGGTGCCGTGTGCCTGGGGACGGGTGACGACGGCCCGCCGTCCGCGGGTCACAGCATCGCCACGACACGCCCGGACATATCGAACAGGTGTTCCCATTCCGGGTTAGGATGGGTCCCATGACGGGTTCGGCTGTGACCCGGGGACGTGCGCACCACCGTTCTCATCCACAGCCGGGCCGCTGATCCGGACCCGTGTCCGTGCCGCGTTCTAGAGTGCTGGCAGACGGACCCACCCAAGGAGGAACCCATGGCAGCACGCACCCCCCGCTCACCGCAGGCCGGCTCGGCGGACAACAAGTCCAAGGCGCTCGAGGCCGCGCTCGGCCAGATCGACCGCCAGTACGGCAAGGGCGCAGTGATGCGCCTGGGCGACGAGACCCGCGCCCCGATCGAGTACATCCCGACCGGCTCGATCGCCCTCGACATCGCGCTCGGCATCGGCGGGCTCCCGCGCGGCCGCGTCGTCGAGATCTACGGCCCGGAGTCCTCGGGCAAGACGACCGTGGCGCTCCACGCCGTGGCGAGCGCCCAGCGCGCCGGCGGCATCGCCGGCTTCATCGACGCCGAGCACGCGCTCGACCCGGAGTACGCGAAGAAGCTCGGCGTCGACACCGACCAGCTGCTCGTCTCGCAGCCGGACACCGGTGAGCAGGCGCTGGAGATCGCGGACATGCTCATCCGCTCCGGAGCGCTCGACGTCATCGTCATCGACTCCGTCGCCGCGCTCGTCCCCAAGGCGGAGATCGAGGGCGAGATGGGCGACTCCCACGTCGGCCTCCAGGCCCGCCTCATGTCCCAGGCGCTGCGCAAGATCACCGGTGCGCTCGCCCACTCGAAGACCACCGCGATCTTCATCAACCAGCTCCGCGAGAAGGTCGGCGTGTTCTTCGGCTCCCCGGAGACCACCTCCGGTGGCAAGGCGCTGAAGTTCTACGCCTCGGTGCGCCTCGACGTGCGCCGCATCGAGACGCTCAAGGAGGCCGGCGAGGCCGTCGGCAACCGCACCCGCGTCAAGGTCGTGAAGAACAAGATCGCCCCGCCCTTCAAGCAGGCGGAGTTCGACATCATCTACGGCCAGGGGATCTCCCGCGAGGGCAGCCTCATCGACATGGGCGTGGACAACGGCATCGTCCGCAAGTCCGGCTCCTGGTTCACCTACGACGGGGACCAGCTGGGGCAGGGCAAGGAGAACGTCAGGAACTTCCTCCGCGACAACCCGGGCCTGGCCGAGGAGATCGAGCTCAAGATCAAGCACAAGCTCGGCCTCATCGCCGAACTCCCGGACGCGCCCGCCGAGGATGCCGCAGCACCGGCACCGGCACCGGCCGACGACCCGGCGGCCGCGCCGGAGAAGAGCAATGTCGACTTCTGACGCGCACCGCCGCGAGGACCGTTCCGCGGAGGCGGTCCTCGCGGCGGCCCGGCAGGCCATCGACGAGGTCATGGCCCGCTCGAGCAGCGGGGCGACCGGCGATTCCGGTGCCGCCGGGTCACCTGACGGTGGCGCACCGCTGCCCGGCGGGCTCGCCGGGGTGTGGCGGGGTGCCGAGCCCGCCCCGGTGCCTGCAGCACCTGCGGCATCCGATGCCGAGGACGAGTCCGCGGCACTCGCCGGCGGGGTGAGCCCGGACGACCCGGAGTACAAGCGCGCGAAGAAGCGGGCGCTCAACATGCTCGCCGCCCGCGACCATGCGACCGAGGAGCTCCGGTCGAAGCTCCTGCGCAAGGAGCACCCCGAGGACGTCGTCGACACCCTGCTCGACCGGCTCACCGCCTCCGGGCTGCTCGACGACGAGCAGTTCGCCGCCGGCTTCGTGCGCGCCCGCCGGGAATCCCGCGCGCTCTCCGTACGGGCCCTCCGCCAGGAGCTCACGAAGAAGGGGATCCCTGAATCCGTCAGCGAGCACGCGCTCGAGGACCTCGACGACGAGTACGACCTCGCCTACGAGGTCGCGCTGAAGAAGGCGCGGAGCACCGCGAACCTGCCCCACGACACACGACTGCGCCGCACGCTCGGCATGCTTGCCCGGCGCGGCTTCCCCCAATCCGTGTGCATGGCCGCAGCCCGCCGTGCTCTCGAGGACGCCTGAGCATTCCGAGGGCGCGTTCGATTCCCGCGACGCACCCTGGCTCGCGACGTTCCTCTGTCCGTGACGTCCCCCTGTCTTCGACTCTCCCGACCCGGCGTTCCCGGAGTCGACGGCCATGGAGCCTTCGGGGCAGCACGGGAGGCCTCGGTACACTGGAGCCCTGATGACTGACACCACCGCACCCCCGCTGCCGCTGACCGAGGCCCCCGCAGATGCCCGCACCTACGCGGTGACGACCTACGGGTGCCAGATGAACGTCCACGACTCCGAACGGCTCTCGGGCCTCCTCGACGACGCAGGCTACCGGCCGGCCGACACCGGCGAGACCGCCGACATCGTCGTGTTCAACACCTGCGCCGTCCGTGAGAACGCGGACAACCGCCTCTACGGCAACCTCGGACGCCTCGCCCAGGTCAAGAAGGAGCGCCCGGGCATGCAGATCGCCGTCGGCGGCTGCATGGCCCAGAAGGATCGCGCCGCGATCGTCGAGCGGGCCCCGTGGGTCGACGTCGTGTTCGGCACCCACAACATGGGCTCGCTGCCTGCGCTCCTCGACCGCGCCCGCCACAACGAGGAGGCGCAGGTCGAGATCCTCGAGAGCCTCGACGTGTTCCCCTCGACCCTGCCCACCCGGCGGGAGTCGCACCATTCCGGCTGGGTGTCGATCTCCGTCGGCTGCAACAACACGTGCACCTTCTGCATCGTGCCCGCGCTGCGCGGCAGGGAGAAGGACCGCCGGCCCGGCGACATCCTCGCCGAGGTCCAGGCACTCGCCGCCGACGGCGTCATCGAGGTCACCCTGCTCGGCCAGAACGTCAACTCCTACGGGGCGGAGTTCCGCGACCGCGGCGCCTTCGCCAAGCTGCTCCGCGCCGTCGGCGCGGTCGAGGGGATCGAGCGGGTGCGCTTCACCAGCCCCCACCCGGCGGCGTTCTCCGACGACGTCATCGACGCGATGGCGGAGACTCCCACGGTGATGCCGCAGCTCCACATGCCGCTCCAGTCCGGCTCGGACCGGATCCTCAAGGCGATGCGCCGCTCCTACCGCACCTCGCGGTTCCTCGGCATCCTCGAGAAGGTGCGCGAGCGCATCCCGCACGCCGCGATCACCACCGACATCATCGTCGGCTTCCCGGGGGAGACCGAGGAGGACTTCCAGGGCACCCTCGACATCGTCCGCCGGTCCCGCTTCGCCCAGGCCTTCACCTTCCAGTACTCCAAGCGTCCCGGCACGCCGGCGGCGGACATGCCCGACCAGCTCCCCAAGGAGGTCGTGCAGGAGCGCTTCGAGCGACTCGTCGCCCTCCAGGACGAGATCTCCTGGGAGGAGAACCGCGCCCAGGTGGGCCGCCGGGTCGAGGTGCTTGTCACCTCCCTTCCCGACAGCGAGCACCACCGGTACACCGGCCGTGCCGCCGACAACCGGCTCGTCCACGTCGGCCCCACCGGCCCGCTGCCCACCGTGCGTCCCGGCGACGTCCTCAGCGCCGAGGTGAGCGAGGCCCGGCCGTTCTTCCTCATCGCCGACGGTCCGGCCCTCGTGCGGCCCACCGCCTCCGGCGACGCCTGGGACCGCGCACAGGCCGACTCCTGCGGCACCGGCGGCGGCGCACCCGGCGGGCCCACCGTGCTCGGCATGCCCACCCTGCGCCCCCGGAGCTGATCCGTGCCGGCCCGCGCCGCACACCCCGACGGCCCCGGAGCATCTCACGGCCCCGAAGACCCGGTCGATCCCGCGCACCCGGACGGGCCCGACCGCCCGGACGCCTCCGACCATCCCGTGATCAACGTCGTCGGCGCGACCGCGACCGGCAAGTCCGAGCTCGCGATCGCCCTCGCCCAGCGCCTCGGCGGGGAGATCATCAACGCCGATGCGATGCAGTTCTACCGCGGCATGGACATCGGCACCGCGAAGCTCACGCCCGGTGAGCGCGGCGGCATCGCCCACCACCTCCTCGACATCCTCGACGTCGACGAGGACGCCTCTGTCGCGACCTTCCAGCGCGAGGCTCGCGCCCTCATCACCGCGATCCGCGGCCGCGGGCACGTGCCGATCCTCGTCGGCGGCTCCGGCCTCTACGTGCGCGCCGCGACGGATCGGATGGCGTTCCCCGGCACCGACCCGCAGGTCCGGGCCCGGCTCGAGGCCGAGGCGCACGAGCACGGCAGCACGGTCCTCCACCGGCGGCTCACCGGGCTCGACCCGGAGGCGGCGCAGACCATCGCCCCGGCCGACACCCGGCGAGTGGTGCGCGCCCTCGAAGTGCTCGAGATCACCGGCGAGCCCTTCAGCGCCCAGCTGCCGCGCTACGAGTACGCCCTGCCCACCGTGCAGGTGGGGCTCGCCCTCGACCGGGCGACCCTGCACGAGCGGATCGCAGCCCGCGTCGGGCGCATGTGGGAGGCCGGCTGGGTCGACGAGGTGCGCGCCCTGCTGCCGCGCGGCCTGCTCACCGGCACCACCGCCCGGCAGGCGATCGGCTACGCCCAGATCGTCGACCTGCTCGCCGGCCGCCTCGCCGAGCCCGCCGCCCGCGAATCGACGATCGTGCGCACCCGCCAGTTCGCCAAGCGGCAGGACACGTGGTTCCGGCGCGACCCCCGGATCCGCTGGCTGCCCGCGGGCGCCTCGGCCGTCGATCGCGCTCTCGAGATCCTCGGGGCGGACGGCGGCGCGCAGCGGTAGATCGGGGCGGCAGCAGAGCGGAGCAGTAGACTGGCCGAGTGACTACGTACGCACTCACCCGGGGCCACGGCACCGCCAACGACTTCGTCCTCCTCGCCGATCTCGACGGCGCCGCCGACCTCTCTCCCGAAGCGGTCGCCCTGCTGTGCGATCGTCGGCGCGGCGTGGGCGGCGACGGTCTCATCCGGGTGGTCCGTTCGGCAGCGGCCGGGATCCCCGAAGCCGTGGACGCCCACACGGTCGGCGCCGAATGGTTCATGGACTACCGCAACGCCGACGGCTCGATCGCGGAGATGTGCGGCAACGGCGTGCGCGTCTTCGCCCACCACCTCGTCGAGCACGGCCTCGTCGACCTCGCCGCTGGACCGCTCGCCGTGGGCACCCGGGCCGGTGTCAAGCACGTCACCCGGGTCCCGGACCCCACCGGCGCGCAGGAGGCCTGGTACCGCGTCGACATGGGCCGCTGGGAGTTCCCGCGCCCGATCACCGAGGGTGCCGACTCACTCGTCGACACCGCCGGCATCGACGTCCCCCGTCCGGCGATCAGCGTCGACATGGGCAACCCCCATACCGTCGTCGCGCTCGCCGGGGCCGAGGAGCTCGCCGCCGCCGACCTCACCCGGCTCCCGGCGGTCGACCCGCTGCCCGTGCACGGCACCAACGTCGAGTACATCGTCATCGAGCCCGACCACGACGGCGATCCGTCGACCGGCCGGCTCGCGATGCGCGTCCACGAGCGCGGGGTGGGGGAGACGCAGTCGTGCGGCACCGGGGCCTGCGCGGCTGCGCTCGCCGCCCGCTTCTGGGCCGGATCGAACGGCCCGACGACCTGGACGATCGCTCTGCCCGGCGGCACCGTCGAGGTCGAGATCAGCGAGAGCTCGGTCGCCCTGTCCGGTCCTGCCGTGCTCATCGGCGACGTGGTGCCGACCGCGGAGTTCGCCGCAGCCCTCGCCGCGCGCTGACAGGCCGCGCAGCTCCCGGATCCTCGCCCTATCAGCCTGTGTGTGCGCGGGGCCGTGTGCCGGCGAGCGGAGGTCAACGGTTCCGGAAGGTATGATCCCCGGCTCTCAGTCGGCTGAGCGCGTCACGACGAGGACGCGGAAGCCCTTCGCCGAGGAGTGCTTGGCCACCGTGTAGCCCGCGCCGAGCATGTCGGCGATCCACACCCGGAGCGAATCGGCGCCGAGGTTCTTCGACACGACGAGCCACGCCTGCCCGCCCGGGGCGAGCCTCGGCAGCCAGGTCTCCAGCAGCCCGTGGAGGACCTCCTTGCCCACCCGGATCGGGGGGTTTGACCAGATCGCGTCGAACGCGATGTCGGCGGGCACCTCGGCGGCGGTGACGGTCCGGATCGCATCCAACCCGAGGTCGCGGGCGTTGCGGGCGGTGAGCTCGAGGGCCCGCTCGTTGACGTCGAGCGCCCAGATCCGCACCGCGGTCCCCGCTTGACGCGCCTCGAGACCGGCCTGCAGGGAGATCGGCCCCCAGCCGCACCCGAGGTCGAGCAGCTCCCCGGCCGGCGGCTCCGGCAGCGCCTTGAGCAGCACGTGCGTGCCGAGGTCGAGTCGGCCGGGGGAGAACACGCCACCGGCCGTCGTCACCGCGACCTCCCGGCCCGCGAGCGGGGCGGTGATCGTCCGGAGCGGCCCGGGCGCGGAAGGATTCGCGGAGAAATAGTGTTCAGTCATCACGCCCATGGTAATCCGCGCACCGGCCGCCGCCCGGCGCGCCTGTGGGAGAATGGAAGACCGACCACCACCGAGAGAAGTCGATGCCCGTGACCGGATCCACCCCGGATTCCCCCGTCGATCGTCCGACGACCGACCAGCCGTCGAACGGCACCCCGCACGACGACCCGAGCACCGCCCCGACCAGCGAGGACCGGCGGCGCGCGATGATCGACCGCGTCCTCTCCCGCGCCGGCACCGCGCTCACCGACGAGCAGCTCACGCACGAGGACGAGACCCAGCTCGACGTGCTCGAGCGGCGCGCCCTGCGCCGCGTCGACGGACTGTCGACCGAGCTCGAGGACGTCACCGAGGTAGAGTACCGGCAGCTGCGCCTCGAGAAGGTCGTGCTCGCCGGGCTCTACACCTCCGGCACCGCGCTCGAGGCGGAGACCTCCCTGCGGGAGCTCGCCGCGCTCGCCGAGACCGCCGGCTCGACCGTGCTCGACGGCCTGCTCCAGCGTCGTGACACCCCGGACCCGGGGACGTTCTTCGGGCGCGGCAAGGCCCAGGAGCTCGCGGAGATCGTCGCCGCCGTCGGCGCGGACACCGTCGTCGTCGACTCCGAGCTCGCCCCCGGCCAGCGGCGCGGGCTCGAGGACGTCGTCAAGGTCAAGGTCATCGACCGGGTGGCGCTCATCCTCGACATCTTCGCCCAGCACGCCAAGAGCCGCGAGGGCAAGGCCCAGGTCGAGCTCGCCCAGCTCGAGTACCTGCTGCCGCGGCTGCGCGGCTGGGGCGAGTCGATGTCCCGGCAGGCCGGCGGCCGGGTGGCCGGCGGTGAGGGCATCGGCTCGCGTGGTCCGGGTGAGACGAAGATCGAGCTCGACCGGCGCCGCATCCGCACCCGGATGGCCAAGCTCCGCAAGCAGATCAAGGCGATGGAGCCCTCGCGGGAGACCAAGCGCGCCAACCGGACGCGCAACCACGTGCCGAGCGCGGCGATCGTCGGCTACACCAACGCCGGCAAGTCCTCCCTCCTCAACCGGCTCACCGCCGCCGGCGTCATGGTGCAGAACGTCCTGTTCGCCACCCTCGACCCGACGGTGCGGCAGGCGCAGACGGCCGACGGCCGCGACTTCACCTACACCGACACCGTGGGCTTCGTCCGCAACCTGCCCCACCAGCTCGTCGAGGCGTTCCGCTCGACCCTCGAGGAGGCCGCCTACGCCGACCTCCTCGTCCACGTGGTCGACGCCTCCCACCCGGACCCGACGAGCCAGATCCAGGCGGTGCGCGATGTCCTCGCCGACGTCGACACCGCCGACATCGGCGAACTCATCGTCTTCAACAAGGCCGACATCGCCGACCCGGTCGCCCTCTCCGCGCTGCTCCGTGCGCACCCGGGTGCGCTCGCGGTGTCCGCCGCGACCGGGGCGGGGATCGCCGAGCTCGAGGCGCGCATCGCCGAGCTCCTGCCCGAGCCCGAGCACGAGCTCACCGTCCTCCTGCCCTACGACCGCGGCGACCTCGTGTCCCGCATCCACGACGAGGGCACCGTGCTCGAGGAGAAGCACCTGGCGGAGGGCACCGCAGTGCAGGCGCGCGTCGACTCCGACCTCCTCAGCGAGCTCGAGGAGTACCGCAAGCCGGACATGTTCTCCGGGCCGGCTGCGTGACCGCGACCGCCGACCTCCTCGCGAGTGCCGTCGCCGCGCTCGGCGGCAGCCCGCGGGAGGGGCAGCAGACCATGGCCGAGGCCGTCGCCGGCGCTCTCGGCTCGGAGACCCACCTCCTCGTCCAGGCCGGCACCGGGACCGGGAAGTCGCTGGCCTACCTCGTGCCCGCGCTCGAGCACGCCGTGCGCACCGGCGAGCGGGTCGTGGTATCGACGGCGACCCTGGCGCTGCAGAACCAGATCGTCAACCGCGACGTGCCCCGCCTGCTCAAGGCGCTCGGCGGAGACCTCGAGCGCAAGCCGCGCGCCGCGGTCCTCAAGGGCCGCCGCAACTACGTGTGCAAGCACAAGCTCGACGGCGGCTACCCCGATGACGCGCTCGGCATGCTGTTCGACCTCGGGGCCGACGACGCCGCTGGGCGCGGCTCCGCCTCGGGGTCCGCGTCCGCGCTCGGCGAGGAGATCCAGCGGGTGCGCAGCTGGGAGCGGATCACCGAGTCCGGGGACCGCGACGACCTCGTCCCCGGTGTCTCCGACCGGGCCTGGGCCCAGGTGTCGGTCAACGCCTTCGACTGCCTCGGCTCGAAGTGCCCGGTGTTCGAGGAGTGCTACGCGGAGCGGGCGAAGATCGCCGCGGCCGCAGCCGACCTCGTCGTCACCAACCATGCGCTGCTCGCGATCGACGCCTTCGGGGACCACGCGGTGCTGCCCGAGCACGACGCCGTCGTCATCGACGAGGCCCACGAGCTGCGCGACCGGGTGACGAACGCGCTCTCCGGTTCGCTCACCGTCGCCATGCTCCACGCCGCCGCGCAGGCCGCGCGGAAGAACACCGCCGTGCAGGACGGGGTGATCGGGCTCCTCGAGACCGCCGCCTCCGCCTTCGACAAGGCGCTCCAGGCGACCACCGAGGGGTTGCTCCAGGTCTGGCCCGGAGCGCTCACCACCGCCGTCATCGCCGTCCGCGACGCCGCCCGGCAGATCATCGCCGAGGCCGGTCGCGGCACCGAGTCCAAGGAGGCCGACGCCGGCCTGCAGATGGCCCGGGCCCGCCTCCAGGAGGTGTTCGAGCTCGCCGAGCGGATGAGCGAGCTCGCCGACAACGACGTCACCTGGGTCACCCGCTCGACCTTCCGGGAGACGGAGACCGTCTCCCTCGTCGTCGCTCCGCTCAGCGTCGCCGGCACCATGCGCAACGGGATCTTCGCCGAGTCCACCGTCGTCGCCACCTCGGCGACCCTGGCACTCGGCGGCCGGTTCGAGCCCGTGGCCGCCTCGCTCGGCCTCGCCGGTCCCGAGGCGCCCCGGTACGACGCGATCGACGTCGGCTCCCCGTTCGACTATCCCAAGCAGGCGATCCTCTACGTCGCCTCCGGGCTGCCCCGACCGGCGCGCAGCGGGCTCAACGAGGAGATGATCGCCGAGCTGCGCGAGCTCGTCACCGCCTCACGCGGCGGTGCGCTCGGACTGTTCTCCTCCCGCTTCGCCGCCGAGCAGGCCGCGACGGCCCTGCGCGAGACGCTCGACACCCCGGTGCTGCTCCAGGGGGAGGAGTCGCTCGCCGCGCTCGTCGCTCGATTCTCCGCGGAGGACGACACCTCGCTGTTCGGCACGATGTCGCTGTGGCAGGGGGTCGACGTGCCGGGCCGCACATGCCGGCTCGTCGTCATCGACCGGATCCCGTTCCCGCGCCCCGACGACCCCCTCACCCGTGCGCGCACGCAGGCCGCCGAGCGGAACCGCGCCAACGGCTTCATGACGGTCAGCGCCACCCACGCCGCGCTCCGGCTCGCGCAGGGGGTCGGCCGGCTCATCCGTACCACCGACGACCGCGGCGTGGTCGCCGTGCTCGACTCCCGGCTGCGCACCGCGCGTTACGGAGGCTTCCTCGCCGATTCGCTGCCCCCGATGTGGCGCACCGAGGACGGCGCGGCCGTGCGCTCCGCCCTCTCCCGCCTCGCCGAGCAGGACTGAGGCCGACCGCCGGGGTACGACGAGGGCGGGATCAGACGAAGTCTGGGTGGGGCGCGGCCGGGCACGACGAGGGCGGAGCACCGATCGGTGCTCCGCCCTCGTGACGCTGCGGACGCGCTGTGCGGTCGGTGTCCAGCAGACCTCAGACCCGCCGGATGACCGCGGTGACGATGCCCATGATCGTGGCGTGGTCGCCGTCGATCGGGTCGTAAATCGGGTTCTGCGGCAGCAGCCACTGCTTGCCGCCGCTGCGCTTGAGCGTCTTGACCGTGGCCTCGTCGTCGAGGAGTGCCGCGACGATCTCGCCGTTCTCCGCCGACTGCTGGCGCCGTACGACCACCCAGTCGCCGTCGCAGATCGCGGCGTCGATCATCGAGTCGCCGGCGACCTGGAGGAGGAAGAGGTCACCGGAGCCGACGACCTGGGTGGGCAGGGCGAAGACGTCCTCGACCGCCTGCTCCGCGGTGATCGGGCCGCCGGCGGCGATCCGCCCGAGCACCGGCACCATCGCCGTGTTCGCCGAACCGGGTTCGGCGGCCGGCGGGGCCTCCTCGGCCGGGTTGACGATCTCGATCGCACGGGGGCGCTTGGGATCGCGGCGCAGGTAGCCGAGGCGCTCGAGCTGGGAGAGCTGGTGGGCGACGCTCGACAGCGACGCCAGACCGGCGGCCTTGCCGATCTCGCGCATGCTCGGCGGGTAGCCGTTGGTGTACACGGCCGACTCGATCGTCTCGAGGACGAGCCGCTGGCGCGGGGTGAGGCGCTGGTCCCCGGCGGCGGCCGAGCCCTCGGGGAGCTCGACGATATCGGCCTGGGTGGCGCGGAAGTCCTCGATCTCGTCGACGACGGCGTCATTGCGCGGGCGTCCTCTGGGGCGTCGTGATTGGGGGCTCATTCCTCTTCCCTTCCCGTTCCTCTCACCGTGCTGCACGACCGGAGCGTCGTGGGCTCCGGTCCCGACCGCGAGGCCGTGTCCGTGCCCGGTGCAACACTTCGAACATAGCCGATCGCGACGTCGTTCGAATCCATTTTCACACACGTGTTCGAGAAATAGTGGACATCCGTTCGATTGTTGTGTTCAATAGTACATGAGTTCGAATCCCCGGACCGCAGTCGCCGCGCATCATCAGTTCGGCGCACCGGCCGGCCTCGGGATCGATGAAGAGGAGGACACCCCATGTCTGCAAACACCGCACCCGCACCCGCACCCGCGGCCGCCACCGTGCTCACCCCGCGCGGTCGCCGCGCCCTGCGCCTGGCCCGCACCCTCGGTCTGGCCCTGTGCGCGCTCGTCATCGGGATCGTCATCACGCTGAGTTCCGGGGCCCAGGCCTCCGCCGGGTCCGCCGCCGGCGCCCCGGCCGGTGCGGGCTTCGACACCGTCGTCGTCGAGGAGGGCGACTCGCTGTGGTCGATCGCACAATCGGTCTCCGGCGGCCAGGACACCCGTGACGTCGTCCTCGACATCGTCGAGGTCAACGGACTCGACCGTCAGGTGGTCCACCCCGGGCAGGAGCTCGCCGTCCCCGGACGATAGACTTCTGCGGTGACGACTCTCGATGATCTCCCGCTCCGGGACGACCTGCGCGGCCGGTCCCCGTACGGCGCCCCGCAGCTCGACGTCCCCGTCCGGCTCAACGTCAACGAGAATTCCCATCCCGTCCCCGCGGAGGTCGTGAGCGCGCTCGAGCACGAGCTCTCCGCGGTGCTCCACGACCTCAACCGCTACCCCGACCGCGAGTTCGACCGCCTGCGCTCCGCGCTCGCCCACTACCTCGACGGGGTGCTCGAGCGTCAGGGAGGCCCTGCCGCCGGAACCGCCGCGCCCGAGCGCACCGACTCCGAGCGCAGTGCCACCGAGAACACCGGCACCGGGCGCATCGACCCGGCGCAGATCTGGGCGGCGAACGGATCGAACGAGGTCCTTGCCCACATCCTCCAGGCCTTCGGCGGTCCGGGCCGCACCGCGCTCGGCTTCACCCCGAGCTACTCGATGCATCCGCTCATCACCGCGTCGACCGGCGCCGTGTGGATCGCCGTCGACCGCGAGGCGGACTTCGGGATCAGCGTCGAGTCCGCGGTGGCCGCCGTGCGCGAGCACCGGCCCGACGTCGTGTTCCTCTGCACCCCGAACAACCCCACCGGCAACGGTCTCGACCTCGCCGTCGTCGAAGCCGTGCTCGCCGCGAGCACCGGCATCGTCATCGTCGACGAGGCCTATGCCGAATTCGCGCGACCCGGATTCCGCACCGCGCTCACGCTCCTCCCGGACCACCCCCGGCTCATCGTGTCGCGCACGATGAGCAAGGCCTTCGCCTTCGCGGGCGTGCGCCTCGGGTACGCCGTCGCACACCCGGCCGTGATCGACGCGCTGCGCCTCGTGCGGCTGCCCTACCACCTGTCCGCGCTGACACAGGCCGCCGCCTGCGCCGCGCTCGCCCACGCCCCCGCACTGCTCGCCACCGTCGACGCGCTCGTCGAGCAGCGCGAGCGCATGGCCGCCGCCCTGCTCGACGCCGGCTTCACCGTGGTGCCGAGCGACTCGAACTTCCTCCTGTTCGGCGGCATCGCCGAGCCCCACGCCCTGTGGCAGGACCTCCTCGACGCCGGCGTCCTCGTCCGCGACACCGGGATCCCCGGTCACCTGCGCGTCAACGCCGGCACCGCCGAGGAGACCGACGCCTTCATCGATGCCGTGCACCGGGTGCTCGAGAGCACCCCGGAGCACCTCGCCGTCCCCACTCAGATCCCCGCCGGCCCGCCCGCCGGCGCCGCCCCCCGTACAGCAAAGGACCAGGACCCCGCATGACCGAACGCCAGGCCTCGGCACACCGTGCGACGAGCGAATCCGACGTCACCGTGCGCGTCGACCTCGACGGCACCGGTGCCTCGGACATCTCCACGGGAGTGCCGTTCTACGACCACATGCTCACCGCCCTGTCGAAGCACTCGCTCATCGACCTCAACGTGAAGGCCGAGGGCGATGTCCAGATCGACGTCCACCACACCGTCGAGGACACCGCGATCGTCATCGGCCAGGTCCTGCGCGAAGCGCTCGGCGACAAGGCCGGGATCCGCCGCTACGGCGACGCGCTCGTACCGCTGGACGAATCGCTCGCGCGGTGCGTCGTCGACGTCTCCGGCCGCCCGTACTTCGTGCACAGCGGCGAGCCCGAGGGCCAGCAGTACCACCTCATCGGCGGTCACTTCACCGGCTCGATGGTCGCCCACGCGCTCGAGTCGCTGGCATTCAACGCCGGCTTCACCGTCCACCTCTCGCTGCTCGCCGGCCGCGACCCCCACCACATCGCCGAGGCCCAGTTCAAGGCCTTCGCCCGGGCGCTGCGCGCCGCGGTCGAGCCCGACCCGCGCGTCACCGGGATCCCGAGCACCAAGGGAGCACTGTGAGCCGCACCGTCATCGTCACCCCCTTCGGCCGGCCGGATCAGCTCGCCGCGGCGTGCGTGCTCTCCGACATCCCCGGCGAAGTCGTGCCGATCGGAGACTTCTCCGCGCTCGTGCTCTCCGGCACCGACATCGCCGAGGGCAACGCCGCGGCCGCAGAGCTCTCGAAGCTCACCGGACAGCACGAGGTGCTCCTCCTCGTCCGCAACGACGAGCAGATCGACGCTGCACATTACCGGCGCGGCACCCGGGAGGCCGACGTCCCCGCCGGGCTCGCCCTCACCAACCTGCCTTCCGAGCTCGAGCAGCTCCTCCTCGAGACCCTCTCCCCGCAGGACATCGACGGATGGATCGACACCGGTTCGATGACGAAGCTCCAGGCGAGCGCGGCGACCATGACCCCGGCCCGCGCGGCACTCGCCCGCACCGCGATCCTGTGGGGCGTCGTCGCGCTCCTCGCCGTGATCGCGATCGTCGTCGGCGTCATCGCCGCGCTGAGCGGGATGACCGCGGCCTGGGTCGCCGCCGGACTCGGCCTCGTCGTGCTCGTCCTCGCCGCGCTCCGCCTCCGCTCCCTGCTCGCCGGACGCACCGCATGAGCGCCCCGGTCGCGGTCCTCGACTACGGCTCGGGGAACATCCGCTCGGCCGTGCGGGCGCTCGAGCGCACCGGTGCGCGCGTCGAGCTCACCTCCGACCCGCAGCGCGCCGCCGCTGCCGCCGGCCTCGTCGTGCCCGGGGTCGGGGCGTTCGCCTCGGTCATGGACGGCCTGCGTGCCGGCGGTGCCGTCGACGTCATCCGCGAGCGGCACGCCGCCGGCCGACCGCTCCTCGGGATCTGCGTCGGCCTCCAGGTGCTGTTCGCCTCCGGCTCCGAGCACGGGGTCACCAGCGCCGGCATCGGCCTGTGGGCCGGCGAGGTGACCCGCCTCCACGCCCCGGTGATCCCGCACATGGGCTGGGACACCGTCGCCCCGCCGGTCGACAGCGCGATGTTCGCCGGGATCGGCGACGAGCGCTTCTACTTCGTGCACTCCTACGCCGCGCACACCGCGCCGGCAGGAGCGCGCACCACCACGACCGTCCACGGCGAGCCGTTCGTCGCAGCCGTGGAGGACGGGTCCACCTGGGCCACGCAGTTCCACCCCGAGAAGTCCGGGGACGCCGGCGCGCAGCTGCTCGCCAACTGGGTGAAGGCCCTCGACTGAGAACCGATGAAGGAAGAGACGATGACTGAACTCGTGACAGAACCCGCGCTCACCCTGCTGCCGGCCGTCGACGTGGCCGACGGCAAGGCCGTGCGGCTGGTCCAGGGCGAGGCGGGCTCCGAGACCGACTACGGCTCGCCCGTCGAGGCCGCGCAGCAGTTCGAGGACGCCGGGGCGGAATGGATCCACCTCGTCGACCTCGATGCCGCGTTCGGCCGCGGCTCGAACTACGCACTGCTCACCCAGGTCACCAAGGCGCTGTCGATCAAGGTCGAGATCTCCGGCGGCATCCGCGACACGGAGAGCCTCGAGCGCGCCCTCGACACCGGTGCGGAGCGGGTGAACATCGGCACCGCAGCGCTGGAGAACCCGGCCTGGACCGCCGAGGTCATCCGCGACTACGGCGACCGGATCGCGATCGGCCTCGACGTCCGTGGCACCACCCTCGCCGCCCGCGGCTGGACCGAGGACGGCGGGGACCTCTACGACGTCCTCACCGAGCTCGAGGCCGCCGGCTGCGCCCGCTACGTCGTCACCGATGTGCGCAAGGACGGCACCCTGCAGGGCCCCAACCTCGACCTGCTGCGCACCCTGTGCGCGCGGACCGACCGCCCGATCGTCGCCTCCGGGGGAGTGTCGAGCCTCGACGACATCGCCGCGCTGCGCACGCTCGTGCCCGAGGGCGTCGAGGCCGCGATCGTCGGCAAGGCGCTCTACGCCGGCCGGTTCACGCTCGCCGAGGCGCTCGACGTCGCCGGCCGCTGAGGCCATCGCACCGATGACCGAGGACACCCCCGGAGCCCCGGGGAGCCGGGACCTGCCCGCCCACCTCACCGGCATGACCGCCGGGAACACTGCTGACTCGGCCGGGGTGCCGTGGGCGGGCAGGGACCTCAAGCCCAATCCGTTCTCCGGGGACACCGGGCTGGCCGAGCCGCGGCTCACCGCCGCGCTCGATGCGGTGACCGCCGCCCCCTTCGACCCGGCCGCCCACCGCGGTGTGCTCATGGCCCTGCGCGGTGTCCGGGTGTACGCCCCGGTCCTGCCCACCGCCGTCGAGCACACCACCGATGAGCGCGGCCTCGTCCACGACAACTCCTCGGAGATGGCGATGGTGCGCCTCGCTGCCGACGACGGCCGGGAGTGCACCCCGTGCTTCTCCGACATCCCCGCGCTCACCGCCTGGGGCACCGCGGCCAGGCCGGTGCCCATCGAGGCCGAGCGCCTGTGCGTCGCCGCGATCGAGGAGGGCGCGCAGCTCGTCGTCATCGACGCCGGGTCGGCCCACCCGTTCCTGCTCCGTCGCACCGCGCTGTGGGCCTTCGTCCAGGACCAGCCGTGGACGCCGGCGTGGGCCGACGGCGAGGTCGCCCGGGCCGCAGGCCGGATCGCCGCGCAGTTCGACTGGATCGCCCGGGTGGGACTCGCCCCGGCCGGCCGGTCCGTGCACCGCGCAGGTCCCGAGCTCGCTCTCGTCCTCAGCGTCGACCGGCTCCCGGAGCCGGGTGAGACCGCCGCGCTGCGTCAGGCGCTGAGCACGGACGCGGAGTTCGTCGAGCGCGTCGACTCGATGGTGATCTCCATCGACCCCGCCCGCAGCTGAGACCCACCCGGGGCTGCGGCCCGGCCGCAGTGGCTGTCGCCCGCACGCAGTCGTGCCACGCCCGCGGCTGCCTGCGATGGGGGAGGCGCGAGACCCGGACACGTCAACGGGCCCCGGACCAGAGGTCCGGGGCCCGTCGCGTGCAGTTCGGCTCGCAGGCACAGGGCCGGGAGCTCAGCTGCGCAGTGCGCTCAACTGATCCGTGAGATCAGCTCGGCTTGTTCTCCGTCGCGGCGGTGCCGGCGCCCTCCTTCTGGGCGCCGCGCACGACGTTCTCCACGCGCGCGCCGAGGTCCGCATCGACGTTCTTCCAGTAGTCGAACGCCTTGACGAGGATCGGCTCGGACACCCCGTTGAGCAGGTGCCCGGCGATGTTGCCGACCATGCGGTCGCGGGCCGCGTCGTCGAGGACATTGCGCACGAGATCGCCGGCCTGGTTGAAGTCGCCGTCGTCCTTGCGCAGGGTCGGGGCCGAGCGCAGGACATCGCCCTCGACGGACACGAGGTTGCCCTCGGTGGTCCGCGAGGCATCGGCGTGCGGGCCGCCGTAGCTGTTCGGCGCGTAGGTCGGCTGGTCCTTCGGGTAGTTCTCGTAGGACATCGGGCCGGCCTGAGAGTAGCTGTTCTTCACCGCGTTCTTCGGGCGGTTGACCGGCAGCTGCGCGTAGTTCGGGCCGATCCGGTAGCGGTGGGTGTCGGCGTAGGAGAAGATCCGGCCCATGAGCATCTTGTCTGGGGACAGGCCGGTGCCGGGGACGAGGTTCGACGGGGCGAAGGCCGCCTGCTCGATCTCGGAGTGGAAGTCCTCCGGGTTCCGGTTGAGCTCCATCACGCCGACCTCGTGCAGCGGGTAGTCCGCGTGCGGCCAGATCTTCGTCACGTCGAAGGGGTTGATCCGGTAGTCCTTGGCGTCCTCGTAGGGCATGATCTGCACCTTGAGGGTCCAGGACGGGACGTTGCCCGCCTCGATCGCGTCGAACAGGTCACGGCGGTGGAAGTCCGCGTCGATGCCGGCCATCTCGTCGGCCTCCTCGGCGGAGAAGCCCTCGTGGCCGTGCTTCTCGATGAACTCCTGCTTTTGGTTGGAGATCCAGTGGTACTTGACCCAGAAGCGCTCACCGGCGGCGTTGATCCACTGGAAGGTGTGCGAGCCGTAGCCGTTCTGCTCGCGCCACGACCGTGGGATGCCGCGGTCGCCCATGAGGTAGGTGACCTGGTGGGCCGAGGCCGGCACCTGCGTCCAGAAGTCCCACTGCATGTTGTGGTCGCGCAGACCCGAGTCGCTGCGGCGCTTCTGCGAGTGGATGAAGTCCTGGAACTGGATGGTGTCGCGGACGAAGAACACCGGGGTGTTGTTGCCCACGATGTCGAGGTTGCCCTCGGTGGTGTACATCTTCACCGCGAAGCCGCGCGGATCGCGCCAGGTGTCGGGGGAGCCCTGCTCGCCGGCGACGGTGGAGAACCGGGTGAGGGTCTCGGTCTTCGTCTTCGGCTGGAACACCGCGGCCCGGGTGTACTTCGAGACGTCCTGGGTCACCGTGAAGGTGCCGAACGCGCCGCCGCCCTTGGCGTGCACCACGCGCTCGGGCACGCGCTCGCGGTTGAAGTGGGCCATCTTCTCGATGAGGTAGTGGTCCTGGAGCAGGATCGGGCCGTTGGGGCCGACGGTGAGCGAGTGCTCATCGCTGCCGACGGGGATTCCGAAATCGTTGGTCGTGTAGTTCTCGGCCATTGTTCCTCCTTAAAGGGAGACCGTTGCGGATCGTGATGGATCCTCCTGGGCGTCGCGACACCGGGCGCACTGCCCCCAGTACACGACCTCCGCGAGCTCCACGGCGAAGCCGTGGGACTCCGGGGGGTGCATGCACGGCACATCGTCCCCGCTGCACGGCACATCGACGATCTCCCGGCAGGACCGGCAGACCAGATGATGGTGGTTGTCGTGCCGCTGGAACTCGTACCGGGCCGCGGCGGAGCCGGTGGGGTCGATGCACCGGACCAGGTCGGCGCGCTCGAAGGCTGCGAGCACGTCGTAGACGGTCTGATGCGAGACCCTGCCGATCCGCGTGCGGGCGGCGGCGGTGATCTCCTCCACGTCGGGATGACCGGAGGAGGTGCGGAGCACCTCGAGCACGGCCTGGCGGGGCGCGGTCACCCGCAGCCCGGCAGCCCGGATCAGCTCGGAGGCACTCGATGTCGTCACGTCCACCACTCTATGCCCTTTTCTGGAACTGCTCAAGAAAACGACTGTGGAGTCGCTCACCCGGCCGATAGGGTGGCGAGCATGAGTGATCGAGCCGAGCCCACCCGTCCGAGCACGCTCTACCTCGATGCGATGCGGGCCGAGACCGAGGCGCGGGCCCGGGCGGCGGGTCCGCCCCACTCGGTGCACACCGGGGCGCCGGTCTCCGTCCTCCACCGCCTCCGCGCCGCGCTCGAGGGTCGGCGGGAGCGCCTCGTCGCGCTCTCCCATGCTGTCCACCGCACCGCCGAGGTGGCCTTCGAGGAGCATCGCTCGGTGCGCCTCCTCGAGGGCGTCC
This sequence comes from Brevibacterium sp. R8603A2, assembly GCF_023072605.1. Lineage (NCBI taxonomy): Bacteria > Bacillati > Actinomycetota > Actinomycetes > Micrococcales > Brevibacteriaceae > Brevibacterium > Brevibacterium sp. R8603A2. The sequence continues at coordinate 46,677 of NZ_JALLGN010000002.1, read as the reverse complement.
TCGCCGGTGCCGGGGTGAGTGCGGAGATCGGGGTGCACGGCCTCGACACCGCGCTCGAGGCGGGCTGGGGGAGCGCGGACACCGGTCGGACCGTCGCCTTGCTCGCCGAGTACGATGCGCTGCCCGGCATCGGCCATGCCTGCGGCCACAACGTCATCGCCGCCTCGGCCGTGGGCGCCTTCCTCGCCGTCGTCGACGTCATGCGCGGCACCGACCCCGCCACGCCGCTGCCCGGACGGGTCGTGCTCCTCGGCACGCCGGCGGAGGAGGGGCGCACCGGCAAGGAGATCATGGCCCGCCACGGGGCCTTCGCCGGCATCGACGCCGCGCTCATGCTCCATCCCTCGGGCACCGATGCCGCGGAGCAGACCTGGCTCGGACGGCGCACGCTCGACGTCACGTTCCGCGGGATCGCCGCGCATGCCTCGGCGCAGCCGTTCATGGGGCGCAACGCGCTCGACGCGGCCGCGCTCATGTACCAGGGGATCGGACTGCTGCGCCAGCAGATGCTCCCCGTCGACCGCGTCCACGCCTCGATCCCGGACGGCGGGGACCGGCCGTCGATCATCACCGAGTCGGCACGGGTGAGCGTGTACGTCCGCTCCGCGTACCCGCAGACCCTGCGCGAGCTCTCCGCCCGGGTCGAGGACATCGCCCGCGGCGCGGCGCTCATGACGGGCTGCGGGGTCGAGGTCGGCTGGGACGCCAATCCGCCGAGCCTGCCGGTGCGGGCCAGCGGCGAGCTCGCCGCGCGCTGGGCCGTCCACGAGCAGGAGCGCGGACGGCAGCCCGTGCCGGCCGGGATCGTGCCGGACACGCTCGCGGCCTCGACGGACTTCGGGAACGTGAGCTGGCGGATGCCGGGGATCCACCCGACGATCGCGATCGCGGACGCCGACGTCGCCTGGCACACCCGCGCCTTCGCCGATGCCGCCGCGTCCCCGCGGGCCGATGCCGCGGTGGTCGACGGGGCCTACGGGCTGGCCGCCACCGCCCTCGACTACCTGTGCGACGACGCGCTCGCCGCGGCCGTCGAGCGGGACTTCACGGCCGGCGGCGGCGCGATCGACGTCCCGAGCTATTTCGACTGAGCGGGGCACAGCCGCGAACTGCGCGGTATCCGAAACCGAGCGCGCAATTGCGCGACCGGATCCGGATACCGCGCAGTTCTGCGGGGAGGGATCGGTGAGCGGGGCCCGGGCGGGTCAGCGGACGGGGCCGGTGAACTTCTCTCCGGGCCCCTGGCCGGGGGCGTCGGGGATCGACGAGGCCTCGCGGAACGCGAGCTGCAGGCTGCGCAGCCCGTCGCGCAGCGGCCGGGCGTGGTGGTCGCCGATCTCCGTGGCGCCGGCGGTGACGAGTCCGGCGAGGGCGGTGATGAGCTTGCGCGCCTCGTCGAGGTCGGTGAGCTCGGCGGCGCTCTGCGCGTCGGTGTCCTCGGCGAGACCGCACTTGACGGCGGCGGCGCTCATGAGGTGGACGGCGGCCGCGGAGATGATCTCGACGGCCGGCACCTCGGCGATGTCCCGGACGGCCTGGGCGTCCGCGTCCGAGGCGGGGTCGAGTGGGGGATTCGTGTGCGGTTCGGTCATCCCCCCAGCATCCCATATCCTGCGCCCTGCTCCGGCACGGCGGCGCCCCGCCCCGGGCGCGGTCCGCTGTCCGCCCGCACCCGAGGCGGGGTCGACTCGGCGGCGCGGTCCCGGGGGCGGGTGGGGGTTCCCCGACACCCGATGCGGGTTCGATTGTGCAGTCCGGCACCGGGCGTAGTACGATGAACGGGTGCAAAGAGGAGCCTGGCTCCCACCTGGATCGCCTCAGGCGATCGGGTTCTCGAACACGGTCCTGCTCCACACGGACCGATCGGACGTGGTCTCCGCGTGCGTATGCTTCGAACCGGGCTCCCTTCGCATGTGCCGAAGGGGGTCTTTTCTCTTTCGGTTCACCTCATCGTCGAAGAAGGAGCGAGCACATCAGCGAGCCGCGCATCAATGATCGGATTCGGGTACCGGAAGTCCGCCTGGTCGGCCCCAACGGGGAGCAGGTGGGGATCGTCGCCATCCGCAAGGCACTCGACCTCGCCCGCGAGGCAGACCTCGACCTCGTCGAGGTGGCACCGCAGGCCAAGCCCCCCGTGGCCAAGCTCATGGACTACGGCAAGTTCAAGTACGAATCCGCTCAGAAGGCACGCGAGTCCCGGAAGAATCAGGCCAACATGGCGCTGAAAGAGATCCGGTTCCGGCTGAAGATCGACGAGCACGACTACGAGACCAAGAAGGGCCACGTCTCCCGGTTCCTCGCCGGCGGCGACAAGGTCAAGGTCATGATCATGTTCCGCGGTCGCGAGCAGTCGCGCCCCGAGATGGGCATCAAGCTGCTCAACCGGCTGGCCGAGGACGTGTCCGAGCTCGGCTCCGTCGAGTCCTCGCCGCGTGTGGACGGCCGGAACATGGTGATGGTCGTGGCACCCTTCCGCAACAAGGCGGACGCCAAGGCGGAATCCCGCAAGGCGAGCCGCGACGCCAAGGGCGCGAGCGCCGAGGTCAAGTCCCGGCGCGAACGGGCGGCCCAGGCCAAGGCGGGCACCGCTCCCGCCGACGACGACGAGTCATAAGTTCTTCGTGCTCGCACCCGGCCCGCACCGCGGGTGGGCGCGAGCGCGCGACACGCACACCGATCGTCGATCGCACCGGTTCCCACCGGCGCGTCGACATGAGAAGGAGAACGGCACCATGCCGAAGCAGAAGACCCACAGCGGCGCCAAGAAGCGCCTGCGCCTCACCGGCAGCGGCAAGGTCATGCGCGAGCGCGTGAACAATCGCCACCTCGCCGAGCACAAGTCCTCGCGCCGCAAGCGTCGGCTGTCGATGGACCAGACGCTGACCAAGGGTGACGCCGCCAAGGCCCTCAAGCTGCTGGGCAAGCGCTGATCACCGGTTCCCGAGGCCGTGCAGGCCTGCGCCGCCGCAGTGCGGCACCCGATTCGTTCTAAGGAGTACACGTGGCACGTGTGAAAAGGGCGCTCAACGCCAAGAAGAAGCGCCGGGTCATCCTCGACCGCGCGAGCGGCTACCGCGGACAGCGGTCCCGTCTCTACCGCAAGGCCAAAGAGCAGGTCATCCACTCGCTGGTCTACAGCTACCGCGACCGTCGCGCCCGGAAGGGCGACTTCCGTCGTCTCTGGATCCAGCGGATCAACGCCGGGGCGCGCGCCAACGGCATGACCTACAACCGCTTCATCCAGGGTCTCAAGGGCGCCGGTGTCGAGGTCGACCGCCGCATGCTCGCCGAGCTCGCCGTCAACGACGCCGCGACCTTCGCCGCGCTCGTCAAGATCGCCAAGGAAGCCCTGCCGGCCGACGTCAACGCCGCCAAGACCTCCGCAGCCTGATCGCGCTCCGCCCACGGCGGATCCGCCGGTCGCCGATCCCGGGGAATCGACACCGATTCCCCGGGATCGCGCTATTCACCGGCCCGGCGCACCACTAGGCTGGAGGGCATGAGCCGCACCCCGACGCCCGCCGACGACCGCATCACCTCACCGAAGTCCGCCCGCATCCGCGCCGCCGCCAAGCTGGCGAACCGCTCGTGGCGGACCAAGGAGGGCCGGTTCCTCGCCGAGGGGCCCCAAGCGGTCCGCGAGGCCGTGGCCGCCGCCGGGGATCGGGGCGCCCTCGTGCCGGTCCGGGTGATCGAGGTCTTCGTCACCGAGGAGACCGCCGCCCGTCACACCGACATCCTCGGAACCGCCGCGGCGGCCCGGATCCCGGTCCGCGCGATCGCCGACGCGCTCATCGGCGAGATCTCCGACACCGTCGCCTCGCAGGGGATCGTCGCCGTCTGCTCGACCCTCGACGTGCCGCTCACCGAGATCGTGACCGAGCGCGCGCGCCTCGTCGTCGTGCTGTCCCAGGTGCGCGACCCCGGCAATGCCGGGACCGTCCTGCGGGTCGCCGACGCCGCCGGCGCCGACGCGGTGATCATCACCTCCTCGAGCGTCGACGTCTACAACCCGAAGACCGTCCGCTCGACCGCCGGCTCCCTCTTCCACGTCCCCGTGGTCACCGGGGTGGGCCTGCCCGAGGTGGCCGAGCTCGCCCGGGCCCGCGGGCTCCAGGTGCTCGCCGCCGACGCCCACCCGCCGGCCCACGACCTCCACCAGCCGTGGGAGACCGGACTCGATCTCGCCCGGCCCACCCTGTGGGTGTTCGGCAACGAGGCATGGGGGCTGCCGGAGAAGGACCGCGCCGAGTGCGACGGTGCGGTGGCGATCCCGATCTACGGGCGCGCGGAGAGCCTCAACCTCGGCACCGCCGCCGCGATCTGCATCTACGAGAGCGCCCGCGCCGCCCAGGCGTAACCACCCGCACCGCGGCGAGAGGCGTGGTCTCGCGGGCTGCCGCAGGGGTGTCCCCGCACGGCCGCGGGGCGTAGCCTGGGAAGCGGACGGGCCCGCACTTCTCCGGCCGCACACCGGTGTGCGACCGGGTCCGCAGGCGCCCCACCGCCCAGCGACCAAGGAGCAGAAGATGACCGACATCCGAGAACTCGTCCTCACCGCGGACCGGGAGCTCTTCACCGAGCACGACCTCTCCACGCTCGACCGGAACTTCTCCGCCGACTACGTCGAGCACTCCCCGCTCGTCGCCGACGGCAAGGACGGCCTGCGCGCCCTCGTCAGCGGGGCCGGCGACGGCCTGCGGCACGACGTCGCCCGCGTCCTCGTCGACGAGGAGAAGGGCCTCGTCGCCCTCCACGGCGCCTACCCCGGGCTCGACCCGGACACCGTCTACGTGGGCTTCGACATCTACCGGGTGGCCGACGGGAAGATCGTCGAGCACTGGGACGGCCTCGTCGAGCAGACGCCGCCCAACGCCTCCGGACGGACCCAGCTCGACGGGCCCACCGAGGTCGACCCGACCGCCGACTCCGAGGCGAGCCGCGCCTTCGTCGAGACGGCGTGGACGCGATTCCTCCAGGGACAGGACTACGCCTCGGCCGGCGAGTTCATCCGCGCCGACGACCGGTTCGCGCAGCACTCCGGGGACATCGCCGACGGTGTGCAGAACATGGTCGACTTCCTCGAGCAGCTCAAGGCCGACGGCTCGGCGCTGACCTACGACACGATGCACCGGTCCGTCGCGGACGGGGACTTCGTCCTCACCTACTCCGAGGGGTCGATCGCGGGGGAGCGGCACTTCTTCTGCGAACTGTGGCGGATCGAGGACGGCGCCTGGGTAGAGCTGTGGGACGCGATCGGCCCGGTCGCCCCCGACGACCAGCTCGCCCACCCGCACGGCGCCTTCGCCTCGACCGCGGACTGAGAGCGCCGAGGACCACCCGCCGGGGCCGGTGCGACGGGGTCAGGTGCGGGGGATCGTCGCCTCGAGGAGCGAGAACAGCTCGAGGGCGCACGGGTCGGCGAACGGCAGCATCTGTGTGAACAGCGCCCCGCAGTCCCGGTTCTCCCAGTCGACCCAGAAGTAGGAGTTGCACAGACCGGCCCACATGAGCCCGCCCGGAGCGCGGCCATGGGGGCCGGTCCGTGTATTCGTCATTCCGAGCAGCGACCAGTTGTCGCCCTGCTCCGGGATGAAGTCCCAGTCCTCCGTGCTCGCCGGCAGCGCCGAGCGGCGTGGGGAGACCCAGCTGGCGGGCAACTGGGCCCGGCGCGCCTCGGCGGAGAGCACCGGGCTCAGCAGCGGCGCACCGGTGATGCCGGGGGAGCCGAGTGCAGGGGAGCCCGAGTCGGCCGAGTGAGGTGCGGGGGAGCCCGGTGCATTGGAGCGCTGCGGGGCGGAATCGGCGAGCAGCGCGCGGAGCAGCCGGAGGAAGTCCCGCGGTGTGCCGTAGAGCCCGCCCCCGCCGGCGGCCTGCTCCGGATCGTCGGGGTAGCGCAGGTCGAGCGGGGCGAGCCGCGCGCTCCCGTCCTCGTACCGCGTGCGCGAGTGCATCGGCGCCGCCGGGCCGTGAGGGCCGAAGCGCACCGAATCGAGGCCCAGCGGATCGAGCACCCAGGTGCGCAGAATGCGCTCCAAGGTCTCCCCGCACCGGGCCTCGAGCACGACCCCGAGCAGGTCGATGCCGATCCCGTAGTTCCACTGCGTACCCGGTTCCGCGATGAGCGGCAGCTCGAGGCTGGCGGCGCGGCTGCTCACCCGGGAGGGCACCGCGTGCTCGCGGGCGTAGCGGCCGAGGCGCGACTCGAGGAAGTCGTAGCCGAACCCGGCGGTGTGGGTCAGCAGCATCCGCGCGGTGATCGGTGTCCGCGGCACGGCATACCGGGCGCCGGACGCGTCGTACCCGGTGAGGATCCGGACCTCTCGGAGGTGGGTGACATCGGTGATCGGGGCGTCGAGGTCGAGCAGGCCTGCGTCGACGAGGCGGAGGGCGGCGAGCGCGGTGAACGTCTTCGACAGCGAGGCGTACCACACCACCGTGTCCTCGCTCAGGGACTCCCCGCCGGGCGGGGTCGCGGAGAAGGAGTAGGTCTCTCGGCCTGCGGTGAGGGCGAGGAGCGCGGGCAGGCGTCGGGATTCCACGGCGGACCGGGCGGCGGATTCGAACCGCGCGAGTGCCTGGGCGCGGGACGCAGCGTACGACTCACGTCTCTCACTCGGGGCTCCACTCATGTCCCCAGTCTCGCCGCGGCCGGGTGCCCGGGCAACACCCGGGTGCGCCTGGGGAGCGGATGCGCCTCGTGCCCGAACTCGCCTCGGGCCCGGGCCCGCCACGTGAACGGCCCGGTCACCGGCCCGCGCGCGGTGGGCGGGATGCGAGCACGAGCAGGATGCCGAGCCCGGTGACGACGATCATCGCGACGACGAGGGACATCCAGCCCGCCGGGGAGATCGCATCCCCGACGATGACCGCCATGATCACCATCGCGACGACCGCCCCCAGATAGCGTGCGAGCTGGAACAGCCCGGCCGCCACCCCGGCCGCGCCGACCCGGGCGGCGGTGAACATCGCCTGATTGAGCCCGAGCGGGATGAGGCCGTAGGGGACGCCGAGGAGCACGAGGGCGAGTGCGCTGAGCCACCACGCGGACCCGGTGCCGATCGGCAGGAGTACGACGACCCCGAGGAGCAGGATCGCCGACCCGAGGACGAGGAACCGTTGCAGCCCCCACCGGCCGAGGAGCCGGGTGGCCGGGGCGACCATCGACGCCGACACCACCGCGAGCGCGGCCATGCACAGCCCCACCTGCGCCACCGGCATCCCGACGACCGCCTCGAGGAACGGCGGGAACCCGAACAGCACCAGGTAGAACACGACGTTGAACAGGGCGAATTGGAGCAGCACCATGAGCAGCGCGGGGTTCGCCCGGAGCGCGCGCAGATCGAGCACCGGCACCGGCGCGCGGAGCTCCCACAGCACGAACAGCACCCCGGCGCCCACCGCGAGCACGGCCAGCGGTGCGCGCATCCCGGGGACCGAGTCGAGCAGCGCGAGGATGAGCGCCGACATCGCCAGCGAGAACCCGAGGACCCCGGGGACATCGGCGGTGAAGAAGACCGCGAGCAGCCCGCGCCGCGGTCCACCACCTCCCCGGTCCGTGCCGTCCCTGGTGCCGCCGGGGGCCGAGGTGTCCGCACCGGGCGCGTCCGCGGGCGCCTCGGCGGCGGGTCCCGTGCTCGCCGCGGAGTATCCACGGGCGGAATCCCGGGGCGCGGCGAGGGCGACGATGATGCCGGCGCCGAGCGCGAGCGGGATGTTGAGCCAGAACTGCGCCGACCAGTCGAACAGCGCGAGCGCGAGACCGCCGAGCGCCGGCCCGAGCGCCATCCCGAGGAAGTTCACCACCTGGATCCCGCCGAGCGCCCGCACCGAATCGGGCCCCGGCCGCACCCACCGCCCCAGCAGGTTGACTGCGGACGGGTACGCGCACGCGGTGCCGAGGGCCAGCAGGCCGCGAGCCGCGCTGAGCCCCACGATGTCGCGCGAGAGCGAGCCCCATACCGCGGCGATGAGGACGACGAGCATCCCGGACACGAAGATCCGCTGCGGGCCGTAGCGGTCGGCGAACCGGCCGAGCACCGGCTGCGCGGTGCACGACACGAGGTAGAACACGGTGACGACCCAACTCACCTCGACGAACGTCGCCCCGAGGTCTCCGGCGATCGCGATCACGGCGACGGTGATCATCGTCGAGTTCAGCGGATTGAGCATGGTGCCCAGCGACAACCCGGCGAGAACCAGGCGGGCGTGCGGCAGGGTGGGCATGATCCCCAGCATAGCGACGCCGGGGCGGGTCATCCTTCGTTAGACTGATGGACGGTCGGTTCACCACGAGAGAAAGAAGGCCGATGACAGAGCACCTCGATCCGCGCGACGAGACCGCGATCGCCGCCGCAGTGGACGCCGCGGCCGCCGCATTCGCCGCCGCCGACACCCTCGACGCGCTCAAGGCCGCCAAGATCGATCACATGGGCGACCGCTCCCCGCTGGCACTGGCCAACCGCGGCATCGGGCAGCTCGACAAGGCGGAGAAGGCCCAGGCCGGCAAGCTCGTCGGGCAGTCCCGCGGCGCAGTCAAGCGCGCCCACGACGCCCGGCTGGCCGAGCTCGAGGAGCAGCGCGAGGCCGAGGTGCTCGTCGCCGAGACCATCGACGTCACCCTCCCCACCGCTCGCCGCTCCACCGGCGCCCGCCACCCGCTGCAGCTGCTCCAGGAGCGCGTGGCCGACCACTTCATCGCCCACGGCTGGGAGGTCGCCGAGGGCCCCGAGGTCGAGGCCGAATGGCTCAACTTCGACTCCCTCAACTTCGGCCCCGACCACCCCGCCCGGCAGATGCAGGACACCTTCTTCCTCGACCCGGAGGCCGCCGCCCTCGTCCTGCGCACCCACACCTCCCCGGTGCAGTCGCGCTCGCTGCTCGAGCGCGGCGTGCCGCTCTACGTCGTGTGCCCGGGCAAGGTCTTCCGCACCGACGAGCTCGACGCCACCCACACCCCGGTGTTCCACCAGATCGAGGGCATCGCGATCGACCGCGGCCTCACCATGGCGCACCTCAAGGGCACGCTCGACGACTTCGCCCGCGCGATGTTCGGACCCGAGTCCCACACCCGGCTGCGCCCGAGCTTCTTCCCCTTCACCGAGCCGAGCGCTGAGATGGACTTCTGGTTCCCGAACAAGGTCGGCGGTCCCGGCTGGATCGAGTGGGGCGGCTGCGGCATGGTGCACCCCAACGTGCTCCGCGCCGCCGGGATCGACCCCGAGGAGTACCAGGGCTTCGCATTCGGCATGGGCATCGAGCGCACGCTCATGCTCCAGGAAGGGATCAACGACATGCACGACATGGTCGAGGGCGACCTCCGCTTCTCCGCCCGGTTCGGGGTGAACGCCTGATGCGCGTCCCACTCGAATGGCTCTCCGAGCACGTCGACCTGACCGTCGTCGACGACCCGCACCAGCTCGCCGCCGACCTCGCCGGCATCGGCCTCGAGGAGGAGGACTTCTTCGGTCCCGAGGTGTCCGGCCCGCTCGTCGTCGGCCGCGTCCTCGCGCTCGAACCGGAGGAGCACTCCAACGGCAAGACGATCAACTGGTGCCAGGTGGACGTCGGGGAGGACGAGCCGCGCGGCATCGTGTGCGGCGCCCACAACTTCGCCGCAGGCGACCTCGTCGTCGCCGCGCTCCCTGGTGCCGTGCTGCCCGGCGACTTCCGGATCGGGGCGCGCACGACCTACGGCCACGTGTCCGACGGCATGATCTGCTCGCTGCGCGAGCTCGGTCTCGGCGAGGACCACGACGGCATCATCGTGCTCACCGCGCTCGGCCTCACCGGCGAGCCCGGTGACGACGCCGCGGCACTCCTCGGCCTCGACCGCACCACGCTCGACGTCAACGTCACCCCCGACCGCGGCTACCAGCTCTCGATCCGCGGCATCGCGCGCGAGTACGCGATGCTCAAGGGCCAGGCGTTCCGCGATCCGGCGGACCGCCCGGTCGCAGAGCCCACCGCCGACGGCTTCCCGGTCGACCTCGCCGACGACGCTCCGATCCACGGGGTGCCCGGCTGCTCGCGCTTCACCGCGCTCATCGTCCGCGACATCGACCCGGGCGCGCGCACCCCGTTCTGGATGCAGCGCCGGCTCCTCGAGGCCGGGATGCGCCCCATCAGCCTCGCCGTCGACGTGACGAACTACGTCATGCTCGAGCTCGGCCAGCCGCTCCACGCCTACGACCTCGACCTGCTCGGGGAGCGCATCGTCGTGCGGCGCGCGCGTGCCGGGGAGACGCTCACCACGCTCGACGACGTCGCCCGCACGCTCGATCCCGAGGATCTCCTCATCACCGACGAGTCCGACGGCGACTCCCGCATCATCGGGCTCGCCGGCGTCATGGGCGGCGCCGCGCTCGAGGTGTCCGCGACCACCCGGAACATCCTCCTCGAGGCCGCGCACTTCGACGAGGTCTCGATCGCCCGCACCGCCCGCCGGCACCGGCTGCCCTCGGAGGCCTCGCGCCGCTTCGAGCGCGGCGTCGACCCGGCACTCGGCCCGGTGGCCGCCCAGCGTGCCGCGGAGCTCCTCGTCGAGCTCGGCGGCGGCACCCTCGACCCGGCGACCACCGTCGCAGGCGAGGCGCCCGCCGCCCGCACCATCGCCCTGCCGCTCGATCTGGCCGCCCGGAAGGTCGGGGTCGACTACTCGCCGGCCGAGGTCACCGGGCTGCTCGAGGCGATCGGCGCGCACGTCGAGGTCAGCGGCGACACCGCGCAGGTCACCGTGCCGACATGGCGCTCCGACCTCACCGATCCGATCGACCTCGTCGAGGAGATCGCCCGGGCAGGCGGCTACGACCGCATCCCCTCGGTGCTGCCCCAGGCCCCGGGCGGCCGCGGCCTCACCGCCGCGCAGCGGGCCCGCCGGCGCCTGTCGAACCTGCTCGCCGGGCTCGGCTACACCGAGGTGCTCACCTACCCGTTCACCTCGGACAAGCGCAGCGATGAGCTGCTCCTGCCCGCCGACGACGCCCGCCGCCGGGCCGTGCGGCTCGCCAACCCGATGGCCGACGACCAGCCGCTCATGCGCACCCACCTGCTCGCCACGCTCGTCGACGCCGTCGCACGCAACACCGGTCGCGGCTTCAAGGACGTCGCGGTGTTCGAGGCCGGCATGGTGACCCTGCCCGAGCGCGCGCCCGAACCCGGGCTGCGGTTCGAGCCCGGCTACCACCCGAGCGCCGACGAGCTCGCGGCGATCCGCGACTCCGTCCCGCCCCAGCCCTTCCACTACGCCGGAGTCATCGCCGGCCGCGCGGAGCTGCCCGGCACCTGGGGTGCCGGACGGGCCGCCCAGGCCGCCGACGTCATCGACACAGTGCGCCGGATGGTCGCGGCGTGCGGTCTCGGCGCCGAGGTGCGCGCAGCCCGCCGGGCGCCGTTCCACCCGGGGCGGTGCGCGGAGTTCGTGCTCGCCGACGGCACCGTGCTCGGCCACGCCGGGGAGCTCCACCCCAAGGTGCTCGAGAACCTCGGCCTGCCGAAGCGCAGCGTGGCCTTCGAGATCGACCTCGACGCGCTGCTCGGCCAGGAGGACTCCCGTGATTGGGCCGGCGTCCTGTCCTCCTACCCGGTGTCCCGCCAGGACGTCGCGCTCGTCGTCGCCGCCGACACCCCGGCCGCCGAGGTCGCACGGGCCCTGCGGGACGGGGCGGGTGCGGAGCTCGAGACCCTCGAGGTGTTCGACGTCTACACCGGTGACCAGGTGCCCGAGGGACGGAAGTCCCTGGCGTTCCGGATGACCTTCCGTGCCGCGGACCGCACGCTCACCGCCGACGAGGCCTCCGCGCTGCGCGAGGCCGCCACCGCCGTCGCCGCGCAGCGGTTCGGCGCCGAGGTGAGGAGCTGAGCCGATGAATGACTCCACGCTCGTCCTCGTCACCGGTGGCAGCCGGGGGATCGGCCGCCACCTCGCGGCCGGTTTCGCCGCCGCCGGGCATCCGGTGCTCCTCACCGCCACGTCCGCCGCCGGTGCCGAGCGCGCGGCCGCGGAGATCGCGCAGCAGACCGGGGCCACGGTGCTCGGAGTGCGGCTGGACGTCGCGGACCCTGAGAGCGTCGCGGCACTGCTGGACACGGTGACCGGTCTCGAGGCCGAGCGCGGCATCCGGCTCGGCGTGCTCGTCAACAACGCCGGGGTCATCGAATCGACCGAGGGCCCGGTCTGGGAGGCCGATCCGGCCGACCTCGTCCGCGTCATCAGGACGAACACCATCGGCCCGTTCCTCGTCGTCCACCGGTTCGTCCCCCATCTCCTCGATGTCGCCGCCGCGACCGGGGAACCGGTGCGGATCATCGACCTCAACTCCGGCTCCGGCGCCACCGGCACCCCGCAGTACGCGGCCTATTCCGCGTCGAAGGCGGCCCTGTTCCGACTCGCCGACTCCGTGCACCACTTCGGCTGGGAGCGCGGGCTGCGGATCTTCGAGATGTCCCCGGGCGTCATCGAATCCGACATGACCCGCTCGATGCCGATCCACGACCGGCGCACCGGAGACGACTGGACCTCCCCGGCCGCCCTCGTCGACCTCGCGCTCGCGCTCGCCGGCGGCTGGCTCGACGCCTGGTCCGGGCGCTATGTGCGCGCCGGGGTCGACACCCCGGAGTCCCTCGCCGCGGCCGCCGACGGCCTCGCGGCGAACACCCGCCGCCTCCGCCTCGATCCCCGGGAGGGCTGATCCGGACCGGTAGGCTGGGTCCGACCCGACCCGCCCCGACACGACAGGTGGTCCTGTGAATATCCTCTGGTCGATCCTGCTCGGGCTCCTCAACGCCGTCGTCGTCGGCGTGCTCGTCCGCCGCACGATCACCGTGGGCACCGGCGCGCTGCGCAACACGATCGTCTCCCTCGTCATCGGCATGTCGCTGTGGCCGATCACCCTCCAGGCCTTCGAGATGTTCGGGATCTCCCAGGACGGCGACATCCCGTGGATCGAGATGAGCTTCCCCGCCGTCATGGTGTTCCTCCTCGTGTTCGCCTGGCTCGTCGTCGTCCAGATGGCGATCCTCCTCGCGATCGAGCTCGTCCTCCCCAGCGGCTCTTTCACCCACCTCCTCCGCTCCGCCACGCGCGTCCCGGTCTGGTACCGCCGGGTGAGCCGGCTCTCCCAGATCCAGCGGATCCTCCTCCGGTACGGGCTCGCACGGTACATGCGTCCGCGGATCCCGACGCTGCGCGTGTCCACCCGCGAGATCGCGAAGACCACCGCGGAGGCGTTCGCCGCCGCCGGGGTGACCTTCGTCAAGCTCGGGCAGTTCGTCGCCACCCGCGCCGACATGGTGCCGCCGGAGTTCGTCGAGGAGTTCTCGAAGCTCCAGTCCGACGTCCCCGCCGTGCCCTTCGAGGACATCCGCGCCGAGCTCGAATCCGCGTGGGGGCGCCCCGTCCACGAGGTGTTCGCCGAGTTCGACACCGTGCCGCTCGCCGCCGCCTCGGTCGCCCAGGTCTACCGCGCGGTCGCCTTCGACGGCACCGAGGTCGTCGTCAAAGTCCAGCGCCCCAAGCTGCGCCGGCAGGTGCGAGCGGACTCCGACATCGTCATGACGCTCGCCGAACGGCTCGAGCGCACCGCCGGCTGGGCGCGCTCGATCGGGGTCACCGCGATCGCCCGCGGCTTCCTCGAGACCCTGGCCGAGGAGCTCGACTACCGCGGCGAGCTGCGGCAGACCATCGCCCTGCGGAACGCGACGTCTCACCTCGAGGACTCGGTCGTGCGGATCCCGCAGGTCTATCCCGAGCTCAGCGGTGAGCGGGTCATCGTCCTCGAACGGATCCGCGGGGTCCCGCTGGCCAAGGCCGGCCCCGTGCTCGAGGGCCTGTCGGACATCGCGCGGGCAGACATCGCCCGCGACCTCTTCCTCATGGTCGCCCGCCAGGTGCTCATCAAGGGGATCTTCCACGCCGACCTGCACGCCGGCAACATCATGATCGACACCTCCGGCCGGGCCGGGCTCATCGACTTCGGCAGCGTCGGCCGGATCGATCGCCGCGACCGGCGCGACATCACCCTGCTCCTCCTCGCCTTCGAGCACCAGAACTCCGAGGCCGCGATGAACGCCGTGCTGGACATCTTCGGCACTCCCGTGGGCATCGACCTGCGGTCGATGCAGCGCGACATCGGCCAGATCATGCTCCAGTTCGAGGGCGGCATGCCCGCCGGCTCCTCGGCGCTGTTCGGGGAGCTCCTCGAGTTCGTCATGGCGCAGGGCTTCGAGATGCCGTCCGCCGTCGCGAACGCCTTCCGCGCCATCAGCACCCTCGAGGGCAGCCTGCGGATCCTCGACCCGTCCATCGATCTCCTCGACATGGTCCGCGAGCACGCGGACGAGCTCATGCGCGAATCCCGCGACCTCGCGGAGTCGGCGGAGAACCTCACCCTCTACGTCGGGTCGACGCTGCCGGTGCTCGCCAGCCTGCCGGTCGAGCTCAGCCGGGTGGTCAAGCACCTCCAGGACGGCACGCTCGACATCGGCACGAGCGGTCTCAACATCGACCTCATCAAGAACCTCGTGCGCTCGACGGTCGACCAGTTCATCCAGGTCATCATCGCCACCGCCTTCATCCTCGGCGGCGTGATGATGATGACGGCGGACTTCGGGCCGCCGCTCGCCCCGGACCTGCGCCTGTTCACGTACTTCGGCGCGTGGGTGCTCCTCGTCGGATTCGTGCTCTCCGCGGTCGTCCTCGCCCCGGCGCTGCGCGAGCGCAGATTCAGATAGCCGTCCCCTGCGGGCCCCGGGCGGCGAGGTCCTCCGCGTAGGCCCGGGCGACCCGGCCGATCTCCCGGCGGAGGAATACGACGTGGGGCAGGGCCGACATCGTCTGGCGGACGTGGAGAGCGATCCGGCGCACGGGTGTGGGATCGAGGAGCGGGCGCACGACGAGCCCGGCGGGCAGGTCGAGCGTGGCGAGCAGCGGCAGCACGGTGACCCCCATTCCCGCCGCGACCATCGCGAGCACTCCGTGGTGGTCGTCGGCGCCGGCCGCGTAGCGGAGGTCGAGCCCGGCCGCGCGGGCCGCCTCGTCGATGACCTCGCCGGACGGACTGCCCTGCACATGGAGGTCGACGAGCGCGTGCTCGGCGAGCTCGGCCATCCGCACCTCCGGGGCCTGCGCGAGCGGGTGGTCGGCCTCGGTGACGACGACGTACGCGTCGTCGAGGAGCTCGTCGCGATCGTGGCCGCGCATCCGCACCGGATCTGCGAGACCGGACTCCGCGCGCACCTCGATGTCGGCGAAGGCGCGCTCGCCGGGCGGTGCGGGCTCGTTGGCGAGGATCTCCATGTGGAGACCGGGGAAGCGGAGCTGGGCGGCGCGGAGGACATCGGGCAGCCACACCGTCGTCGCCGAGGAGAAGCTGCCGAGGGTGAGCCGCGTCGCCGGCCCCGCCGCGAGCCGGTCGACGAACGTCTGCAGGTCGGCCGCCTCGGCGAGGAGGGCCTCGGAGCGGGCGGCGAGCGCGTGCCCCGCCTCGGTGACGGCGATGCCGCGGCCGTCCCGGCGGTAGAGGGGGGCTGCGACCTCGCGCTGGAGCGCGATGATGTGCTGGCTCACCGTCGCGGGGGAGTTCCCGAGATTGCGCGCGGCCTGCTGCACGGAGCCGCTCGCGACGACCGCGCGCCACACCCGGAGGCGGTGGAGATTCTGCATGGAACGATCATAAGTCAGAACCGAATGATCATCAGGAACAGTCGGGTGGACGCGAATGGTCGCGGCGGTGCATCCTGGACCGGGCGCCCGCCGGACCGTGCGGGCGCTCTCCCATGACGAAAGGGCCCACAGCCATGCACGCAGGACGCACGGACGCATGACCGGCGCGGAGTTCATCGCCTTCCTCGGAGCGGCGCTCATCCTCGCGGTGACGCCGGGGCCCGACACCTTTCTCACCATCCGCTACGGCGCGCAGTCGTTCCGCCGGGGGATCGTCTACGCCTCCGCGGCCGCGTGCGGCATCACCGTGTGGGCGATCCTCGCGCTGTCCGGGATCGCCGCCCTGCTCCAGAGCCATCCGACGGCGCGCACCGTCCTCGCGGTGTGCGGCGGCATCTACCTGACGTTCCTCGGCGTGCGCACCCTGTGGGGCGTCTGGACCGCGGAGCGCGCCCTCCGCTCCCGCACCGCCTCCGTCCGCGCGGTGCTCGTCGCAGCGGGCGGCGCCGGTGCCCAGGAGACCGCGGCGGCCCCGGGCGCCCCCGCTTCCGCTCCGGCCCTCGTGCCCGTGACGACGAGCGGTGAGGTCCATGCCGGGATCGCCGCTCCCGACGGCGAGGTCATCCTCGACCCCACCGACCCGTCCGTCGAGACCGCGACGAGCGGCCGCGGCGTCGACCGCCGCCGCTCGCCGTTCCCGGTCGGACTGCTCAGCAGCCTGACGAACCCGAAGACCGGGATGTTCTTCCTCGCGCTGTTCCCCGCGTTCCTCCCGAGCGAGCAGGGGATCGGTCTCATCGCCGTCCTCGTCCTCACCATCGTCGCGGTGTTCGCGCTCTACTCCCTCCTCCTCGTCGCCACCGCCGCCGGGCTCGGCCGCCGGCTCGAGGGCAGGCGCGGCGCGCTCGCCATGGACCTCGTGTCCGGCGGGGTGCTCGTCCTTCTCGGACTCTCGATCCCGTTCCTCTGACGCGCCCGCGCGCGGAACGCGGAGAGGCCGGCCGGTGCACCTGCACCGACCGGCCTCTCATCGCGTCCGCTCCCGGACCCCGGTGGATTCGGGACTGGCTCAGGGCAGGAGGACGACCTTGCCGGTGGTCCGCCGCCCCTCGAGCGCGCGGTGGGCCTCGGCGGCCTCGGCGAGCGGGAAGGTCGACCCGACCCGGAAGTCGAGCCAGCCGTTCTCCAGGCCGTCGAAGAGCATCGCCGAGCGCTCGGCGAGCTCCTCGGGGTTGGTGACGAACCACTGGAGCGACGGCCGGGACAGGAAGATCCCGCCGGAGGAGTTGAGCCGCTGGATGTCGAAGGGCGGCACGGCACCGGAGGCCGCACCGAACAGCACCATCGAGCCGCGCACTGTCAGCGAGGCGAGCGAGGCGTCGAAGGTGTCCTTCCCGACCCCGTCGTAGGCGACGTCGACGCCGGCACCGTCGGTGAGCTCGCGCACCTTCGCGGCGATGTCGACGCCCTCGCCGTAGAGGAACACCTCGTCGGCCCCGGCGCCCCGGGCGAGCTTCGCCTTCTCCTCGGTGCCCACCGTGCCGATGACCCGGCCGCCGAGGTGCTTGATGATCTGGGTGAGCAGCAGGCCCACTCCGCCGGCGGCGGCGTGGACGAGCGCGGTCTGGCCCGGTTCGATCCGGTGCGAGCCGGTCGCGAGGTACTGCGCGGTGAGCCCCTGCAGCGGGATCGCGGCTGCGGCCTCGGCGGACACGCCGTGCGGCACCCGCATGACCATGTCCGCGCGCACGGCGACCTTCTCCGCGTAGGAGCCGTGCGCATCGTGCCAGGCCACCCGGTCGCCAGGCGTGAACCCGGTGACGCCCTCGCCGACGGCCTCGACCACTCCGGCGCCCTCGACGCCGACGATGTGCGGGAAGTCCATCGGGTACATGCCCGAGCGGCGGTAGGTGTCGATGAAGTTGATGCCGGCGGCCTCGACGGCGACGAACAGCTCGCCGGGACCTGCGCTCGGGTCCGGCACCTCGACGTACTCGAGGACCTCGGGTCCGCCCTTGCGGGTGGCGTGGACAGCGTGCATGGGAGTGCCTCCTCTACTGCGGCCGTCGGCCGCGGACACCGGCATGAATAATTACCGTGTGTGATGTATCGTTATACATATGTCAGGTTTCACTGTCGCCGTCTCAGGGGCCACCGGGTACGCCGGGGGCGAGGTCCTGCGCCTCCTGAGCGGGCATCCAGACCTTCACGTTACAACCGTGTGCGGCCATTCGACAGCAGGGAGCAGGCTCGGGGAGCACCAGCCCCACCTCGTCGCCTACGCGGACATGACCGTGCAGGAGTCGACCGCCGCGGTCCTCGCCGGACACGACGTCGTCGTCCTCGCGCTGCCGCACGGCGCCTCCGGCCGGATCGCCGCCGAGCTCGCCGAGTCCTCCCCGGACACCGTCATCGTCGACCTCGCCGCCGACCACCGCCTGCAGTCCGCGCGCGCCTGGGAGGCCTTCTACGGCTCGGAGCACCCCGGCACCTGGACCTACGGCCTGCCCGAGCTCCTGCTCGCCGATGGCACCCGGCAGCGCGAAAGGCTCCGCGCCACGCGGCGCATCGCGGTCCCCGGCTGCAACGTCACCGCCGTCACGCTCGGCCTGCAGCCGCTGCTCGCCGCCGGGCTCGTCGACCCGACCCGGCTCACCGCGGTGCTCGCCAACGGCGTGTCCGGGGCCGGCAAGGCGCTCAAGCCCCACCTGCTCGCCGCCGAGGTGCTCGGCGACGCGAGCCCCTACGGCACCGCCGGCACCCACCGGCACGTCCCGGAGATCGAGCAGAACCTCGCCGGCGTGCTCGGCCGCCCCGTCGACGACCCGGGCGTGCGGATCTCCTTCACCCCGACCCTCGTGCCGATGTCCCGCGGCATCCTCGCCACGCTGTCCGCCCCGCTCACCGCGGAGGCGAGCGATGAGGACGTCCGGTCCGTGTTCGAGCGCACCTACTCCGCGGAGCGCTTCGTCCGCCTGCTGCCGGCCGGGCAGTGGCCCCACACCGCGGCGACGACGGGGGCGAACACCGCGCACCTCCAGTGCGCCGTCGACGCCCGCGCCGGCACCGTGCTCGTCTCCGTCGCCCTCGACAACCTCGTGCGCGGCACCGCCGGCCAGGCACTCCAGTCCGCCCACCTCGCCCTCGGGCTCCCGGAGTCCACCGCCCTGCCCACCGAAGGAGTCGCCCCATGAGCGTGACCTACCCCCGCGGCTTCGCCGCTGCCGCGACGACCGCGGGCCTCAAGCCCAGCGGCACCCCGGACCTCGCCCTCGTCCACAACACCGGGGAATCCGATGCCGTCGCCGCCGTCTACACCTCCAACCGGTGCAGGGCCAACCCGGTGCTGTGGTCCCAGCAGGCCTCGGCCGACGGCCGCGCCCGCGCCGTCGTCCTCAACTCCGGGGGAGCGAACTGCTACACCGGCTCCTTCGGCTTCGAGACCACCCACGCCACCGCAGAGCGCACCGCAGAGCTCCTCGACATCGACGCGCTCGACGTGCTCGTGTGCTCGACCGGGCTCATCGGCGTCGGCGGGCAGGACTTCCGCGACCGGATCCTCGCCGGCCTCCCCGCGCTCGCCGAGACCGCGCAGGCCGCACCGGCCGGCGGTGAGGCCGCCGCGCGGGCGATCATGACGACCGACACCGTGCCCAAGACGGTCGAGCGCGAGGGCACCGCCTACCGGATCGGCGGGATGGCGAAGGGAGCCGGCATGCTCGCCCCGGGGCTCGCCACGATGCTCGTCGTCCTCACCACCGATGCGGTCCTCGACGCCTCCGAGCTCGACGCCGCCCTGCGCACCGCGACCGCACGGAGCTTCGACCGGCTCGACACCGACGGCTGCATGTCGACGAACGACACGGTGATCCTCATGAGCTCCGGGGCCTCGGGCCACCGGGCCGACACCGGCGAATTCACCGCGCTGCTCACCGAGGCCTGCGAGGACCTCACCCACCAGCTCCACATCGACGCCGAGGGTGCCGGCCACGACATCGTCATCACCACCCGCGGCGCCTTCTCCGAGGAGCAGGCCCTCGAGGTGTCCCGCGCGGTCGGCCGGTCCAACCTGTTCAAGGCCGCCGTGTTCGGCGAGGACCCCAACTGGGGCCGCGTCGTCGCGCAGGTGGGCATCACCTCGGCACAGTTCGAGCCCGACGCGATCGACGTGACCTTCAACGGCGTGCCGGTGTGCGTCGCCTCGAGCCCGGGGGCGGATCCCTCCGAGGTGCTCTTCGACCGCCGCGTCGTCGTCGAGATCGACCTCCACGCCGGAACCGCCGAGGGCACGATCCTCACCTCGGACCTCACCCATGACTACGTCGAAGAGAACAGCGCGTACTCGACATGACCGCACGCCAGCACCCCACCCCAGCAGAGCGCCTTGTGCGCGCCCAGGCCAAGGCCGAGACCCTGACCGAGGCGCTGCCGTGGATCAAGACCTTCGCCGGCGCCACGATCGTCATCAAGTACGGCGGCAACGCGATGGTCTCCCACGAGCTCCAGCAGGCCTTCGCCGACGACATCGCGTTCCTCCGCTTCGCCGGGCTGCGCCCGATCGTCGTCCACGGCGGCGGCCCGCAGATCTCCCGCATGCTCGAACGTCTCCAGATCCCCAGCGAGTTCCGCGGCGGCCAGCGCGTGACCTCCCCGGAGGCCGCCGAGGTCATCCGGATGGTGCTCGCCGGGCAGGTCAACCGGGAGATCGTGTCGCGCATCAACATGAACGGCGACGCCGCGATCGGGCTCTCCGGCGAGGACGCCGACCTCCTCCTCGCCGTGCCGACGACCACCGTGGTCGACGGCGAGACCGTCGACCTCGGCCGGGTCGGCGAGATCCGGCGGGTCAACACGCAGGTGCTCGAGGAGCTGCTCGACGCCGGCCGCGTGCCGGTGATCTGCTCGATCGCCGCCGAGCTCGGCGGCGCGGCCGACACCCCGCTCAACATCAACGCCGACCTCGCCGCCGCCGCGATCGCCCGGGAGATGCAGGCCGACAAGCTCATCATGCTCACCGACGTCCCCGGCCTCTACCGCGACTGGCCGGACAAGGACAGCCTGATCTCGCAGATCACCCCCGAGGAGCTGCGCGCGCTGCTGCCGCGCCTCGACTCCGGGATGATCCCCAAGATGACCGCCGCGCTCGACGCCGTCGACAGCGGGGTGCGCCAGGCGCACATCGTCGACGGCCGGATGGCGCACTCGATCCTGCTCGAGATCTTCACCACGCAGGGCATCGGCACCATGGTCCACGAGGCCGCCGACACCCCGCAGGCGACCATGCACGACGGCCACGACAGCACCGACGACCGCGGCGCCACCGGCGGCCACGGCAGCGCTGACGGCCCCGAAGGCACCGAGGAGACCCCATGACGCAGTCCGCCGACTGGCGCACCCACCACTCCGGCTCGATCCTGCCCGCACTCGGCCGCCCGCAGCGCCTGCTCGTGCGCGGACAGGGTGCCCGGGTGTGGGACGAGACCGGCAAGGAGTACCTCGACCTGCTCGCCGGAATCGCGGTCAACGCCCTCGGCCACGCCCACCCTGCGCTCGTCGAGGCGGTGTCGGATCAGGTCGCCACGCTCGGCCAGGTGTCGAACTACTTCGCCTCGCAGCCGCAGATCGCGCTCGCCGAGAAGCTCCTCGAGGTCGCCGCAGCGCCGCAGGGCTCCGCCGTGTACTTCTGCAACTCCGGGGCCGAGGCGAACGAGGCCGCACTCAAGATGTCCCGCCGGGTCGCCGGCGGCGGCCGGTCGAAGGTCGTCGCCGTCGCCGGCGGCTTCCACGGCCGCACCATGGGTGCCCTGGCGATGACGAGCAAGGAGGCGTTCCGCGCCCCGTTCGCCCCCGGCGTGCCCGGGGTCGTCCACGTGCCCCACGGCGACATCGAGGCGCTGCGCCGCGAGGTCGACGACACCTGCGCGGCCGTGATCATCGAGCCGATCCAGGGCGAGGCCGGCGTGCGCCGCCACCCGGCCGGCTATCTGCGTGCCGCCCGGGAGGCGACCCGCTCCGCCGGCGCCCTGCTCATCCTCGACGAGGTGCAGACCGGGATCGGTCGCTGCGGGTCCTGGTTCGCATTCCAGGACCCGGACCTCGGCGAGGGGATCGTGCCGGACATCGTCACCTGTGCCAAGGGCCTCGGCGGCGGGCTGCCGCTCGGAGCCACCTTGACCTTCGGGGACGCGGTCACCGGTCTGCTCGTCCCCGGCCAGCACGGCTCCACCTACAGCGGCAACCCGGTGACCACCGCCGCGGGGCTCGCGGTGCTCACCACGATCGAGCGCGCGGGCCTGCTGCCGGCGGTGCGCGGTCTCGGACAGGAGTTCGCCGGCCGGCTGCGGCTCATCGACGGTGTGGCCGCGGTGTCCGGGGCCGGGCTGCTCATCGCACTCGAGCTCACCGCCGGCAACGCCAAGGCCGTCGCCGAGGCCGCGCTCGACGCCGGTTTCATCGTCAACCCGGTGACCGACACCCGGCTGCGCATCGCGCCGCCGCTCACCATCACGGAAGGGGAGCTCGGGGAATTCCTCGACGCCCTGCCCGCCATCCTCGACACCGCAGGAGGGACCGCCGCATGACCCGCCATTTCCTCAAGGACACCGACCTCGCCCCCGCAGAGCTCACCGAGGTCCTCGACCTCGCCGCGGAGCTCAAGGCCGCACCGTACTCCGCCCGGCCGCTCGCTGGACCGCAGACGGTCGCGGTGATCTTCGACAAGACCTCCACCCGCACCCGGGTGTCCTTCGCCACCGGCATCGCCGCGCTCGGCGGCAGCCCGCTCATCATCAACCCGGGGGAGTCCCAGCTCGGGCACAAGGAGTCGGTCGCCGACACCGCGCGCGTCCTCGAGCGCATGGTCGCGGCGATCGTGTGGCGGACCTTCGCCCAGTCCGGGCTCGAGGAGATGGCCGCCCACTCCTCGGCCCCGGTGATCAACGCACTGTCCGACGACTACCACCCGTGCCAGCTCCTCGCCGACCTCCTCACGATCCGCGAGCACCGGCACACCGGGACGGGCAACGGACTGTCCGGGCTCACGCTCGCGTACTTCGGGGACGGGGCGAACAACATGGCCCACTCCTACGCGCTCGCCGGCGTCAACGCCGGGATGCACGTGCGGATCGCCGCTCCGGCCGGCTCCCACCCGGACCCGGGAGTGCTCGCCGAGGCGCAGGAGCTCGCCGCGGTCACCGGCGGCTCCGTGCTCGTCACCGAGGACCCGCGGGAGGCCGCGACCGGTGCCGACGTCCTCGTCACCGACACCTGGGTGTCGATGGGCCAGGACGACGAGGGCCGCTCCGGGGAGGAGTCGCCGTTCGCCGCCTACCGCCTCGACGCGGCGCTCCACGCGCTGTCGAACGAGGCGCTCGTCATGCACTGCCTGCCGGCCTACCGCGGGCAGGAGATCACCGCCGAGCTCATCGACGGACCCCACTCGGTGGTGTTCGACGAGGCGGAGAACCGGCTGCACGCGCAGAAGGCGCTGCTGACCTGGCTGCTGGAGCACTGAGATGGCCGCCGCCGCACAGTTCGACGAGGGCCACGCCGTGTCCCCGGCGACGAAGACCGCCCGCCAGCAGCTCATCGTCGACATCATCCGCCGCGAGTCGATCACCTCGCAGACCCAGCTCATGCAGCTGCTCGCCGCGCGCGGGGTGAGCGTCACGCAGGCGACGCTGTCGCGGGACATGGCCGAGCTCGGCGCGGTCAAGGTCCGCACGAGCACCGGATCGGCCTACGCGGTGCCCGGCGAGGGCGGCGACCGCAGCCTGCAGCGCGCAGGCGAGGGCGAGGTGCTCGATGCGAAGCTCCAGCGCCTCCTCGAGGAGCTGCTCGTCACCGTCACCAGCTCGGAGAACCTCGTCGTGCTGCGCACCCCTCCCGGCGCGGCGCAGTACCTCGCCTCCGCGCTCGACCGCTCCGTGATCCCCGGCGTCCTCGGTACCATCGCAGGAGACGACACGGTGCTCGTCATCGCCGGCGACGGCCGCCGGGGGGAGCAGCTCGCCGAGCTCCTCCTCACGCTCGCCGCCGACGGCCCCTGATCCGGCAGCCGGACCGGCTCCCGCGGTCCGGCCCACGGCACGGGCGCCGACACCCAGACATCAGACCCACCACGAACGAACAAGGAGAACCCCATGACAGAACGCATCGTGCTCGCCTACTCCGGCGGACTCGACACCTCGGTCGCGATCGGCTGGATCCAGGAGGCCACCGGCGCCGAGGTCGTGGCGATGGCCGTCGACGTCGGTCAGGGCGGCGAGGACCTCGAGACGATCCGCCAGCGCGCACTCGACTGCGGGGCCGTCGAGGCCTATGTCGCCGACGCCCGCGACGAGTTCGCCGAGGAGTACTGCATGCCCGGCCTCAAGGCCAACACGCTGTACATGGACGCCTACCCCAACGTCTCCGCGCTGTCCCGCCCGGTGATCGTCAAGCACCTCGTCACCGCCGCCCGGAAGTTCGGCGCCACCACCGTGGCCCACGGCTGCACCGGCAAGGGCAACGACCAGGTGCGCTTCGAGGTCGGCATCACCTCGCTCGCCCCGGACATGACCTGCATCGCCCCCGTCCGCGACCTCGCGCTCACCCGTGAGAAGGCCATCGAGTACGCCGAGCGGAACAACCTGCCGATCGTCACGACGAAGAACAACCCGTTCTCCATCGACCAGAACGTGTGGGGTCGCGCGGTGGAGACCGGCTTCCTCGAGGACATCTGGAACGGCCCGACGAAGGACGTCTACGACTACACCGACGACCCGGCCTTCCCGCCGCCGGTCGACGAGGTCACCATCACCTTCGAGAAGGGCATCCCGGTGAAGATCGACGGCCAGGTCGTCACCCCGCTCGAGGCGATCGAGCAGCTCAACCAGCGCGCCGGCGCCCAGGGGATCGGCCGGATCGACATCGTCGAGGACCGGCTCGTGGGCATCAAGAGCCGCGAGGTCTACGAGGCGCCGGGCGCGATGACGCTCATCGCCGCGCACCGCGAGCTCGAGAACATCACCCTCGAGCGCGAGCAGGCCCGGTTCAAGAAGCTCGTCGACCAGCGCTGGACCGAGGTCGTCTACGACGGCCAGTGGTTCTCGCCGCTCAAGGGCTCCCTCGACGCGTTCATCGACCAGACGCAGGAGTATGTGTCCGGCGACATCCGGATGGAGCTCCACGGCGGGCGGCCCACCGTGACCGGTCGCCGCTCGGAGACCTCGCTCTACGACTTCAACCTCGCGACCTACGACGAGGGCGACAGCTTCGACCAGTCCTCGGCCCGCGGCTTCATCGACATCTACGGGCTGTCCTCGAAGCAGGCCGCTGCACGCGACCACCGCTTCGACAAGGGCGTCCGCCTCTGACCCGAAGTGCAATTTCCGAAGGTTCCTGAGAGCGGAACCGCCGGAAATCGCACTCTCGCCCGTAGGGCGCGGCACCGCACCACCGGCCGCGCCCTGCGGGGCACCGCCCGTGCCCTGGAACCTGCCCGCACTCCGACCATCTGCCCGCACTCCGACAGCAAGGGAACCTCGTGTCCGAACGCATCAGCCTGTGGGGCGGCCGTTTCGCCGACGGCCCCGCCGAGGCGCTCGCCGCCCTGAGCAAGTCCACCGACTTCGACTGGCGACTCGCCGCCTACGACATCGCCGGATCGCGCGCCCACGCCCGCGTGCTCCACCGGGCCGGCCTGCTCGACGACGCCGAGCTCGACGGCATGATCGCCGCCCTCGACACCCTCGAGGAGAAGGTCCTCGCCCACGAGTTCACCGCCGCCGAATCGGACGAGGACGTCCACTCCGCGCTCGAGCGGGGCCTCCTCGAGATCGCCGGGCCCGAGCTCGGCGGCAAGCTCCGCGCCGGGCGCTCCCGCAACGACCAGATCGCCACCCTCGGGCGGATGTACCTGCGCGACAACGCCCGGCTCATCGCCGGCGCGGTCCTCGACACCGTCGACGCCCTCATCGACCAGGCCGAGGCCCACCGCGAGGTGCCCATGCCCGGGCGCACCCACCTCCAGCACGCCCAGCCGGTGCTGCTCGCCCACCACCTGCTCGCCCATGCCTGGCCGCTCCTGCGCGACGTCGAGCGGTTCGTCGACTTCGACCGCCGCGCCGCGGTCTCCCCGTACGGCTCCGGCGCGCTCGCCGGGTCCTCGCTCGGCCTCGACCCGCAGGCCGTCGCCGCGGAGCTCGGCTTCGCCGACTCGGTGGAGAACTCGATCGACGGCACCGCCTCGCGCGACGTGTTCGCCGAGTTCGCCTTCGTCTCCGCGATGATCGGCATCGACCTGTCGCGCCTGAGCGAGGAGATCATCCTGTGGGCGACGAAGGAGTTCTCCTTCGTCACCCTCGACGACGCGTTCTCCACCGGCTCGTCGATCATGCCGCAGAAGAAGAACCCCGACGTCGCCGAGCTCACCCGCGGCAAGTCCGGCCGCCTCATCGGCGACCTCACCGGGCTGCTCGCGACCCTCAAGGCGATGCCGCTCGCCTACAACCGGGATCTGCAGGAGGACAAGGAGCCGGTGTTCGATGCCGCCGACACCCTCAACCTCCTCCTGCCGGCTTTCACCGGGATGGTCGCCACGCTGACCTTCAACACGGAGAAGATGGAGCACCTGGCGCCGCGCGGCTTCGCGCTCGCCACCGACATCGCCGAGTGGCTCGTCCGCCAGGGGGTGCCGTTCCGGGTCGCCCACGAGCTCTCCGGTGCCGCGGTCAAGCTCGCCGAGTCCCGCGACGTCGAGCTCTGGGACCTCAGCGACGAGGACTACGCCGGCATCTCCGAGCACCTCACGCCGGCCATGCGCGAGGTTCTCACCACCCACGGCTCGATCGACTCCCGCAGCTCCAAGGGCGGCACCGCCCGCAGCGCGGTCGCCGAACAGCTCGAGCGCGCGCAGGCGGAATCGGCACGGCTGCGCGCTTTCGCCGACTCCACGACCCGCTGACCCGGGCCCTGCAGGAACGGCGCGTCGACCCCGTGGTCGGCGCGCCGTTCTCATGCCGTGCCGAGGCCATGCCGTGCCCGAGGCCATGCGGTGCCGCCATGCGGTGCCCGAGGCGCCCGCCCCTAGCGACCCGCGACGAACCGGTGCGCCACTGGGGTCGCCGGGTCCCGTGCGATGTCCTCCCAGGTGCCCGTCTGCACCACCCGGCCCGCGTCGAGGACGACGGCCCGGTCGGTCAGCGCGTGCGCCTCGACCGGGTCATGGGTGATGAGGAGCGCGGTGCGCCCGATGAGCAGCTGTGCGCACAGCCCGCTGATCTCCGCCGCGGATCCGCCGTCCAGCTGGGCGAACGGCTCGTCGAGGAGGAGCAGCGCGGGATCGGTGACGAGGGCGCGGGCGATCGCGACCCGCTGCGCCTGCCCGCCGGACAGCCGGCCCGGCCGCCGCTCGGCGAGCTCTCCGGCTCCCACCCGCGCGAGCATGTCCCGGGCCGCAGCCCGGGACGCAGCCGCCGGGGTGCCCGCCGCCTGCAGGCCGAAGGCCGCGTTGTCGGCCACGGACATCGTCGGGAAGAGCAGAGGGTGCTGCATGAGCTGGACGACCCCGCGCGCGTGCGGCGCACGCCAGCGCCGGGCGGCGGAATCGCTGAGCGTCGTGTCGCCGAGCACCACGCGCGAGCGTGCCGGGCGGAGCAGCCCGGACAGCACGGCGAAGGTGCTCGACTTGCCGGCGCCGTTGCCGCCGATGAGTGCCGTCGTCGACCCGGCCGGCACCGTGAACGCGATGTCGAGCCCGCGCTCGGGCACCGAGAACGCGAGCTCGAGCGCGGGAGCCGCCGCCCGGCGCTCCGCCCGCGTCATGCCTGCCGCCCCGGCCGGTACAGCAGCCCGACGACGACGGCGGCGACGAGCACGAGGACGAGGGAGAGCGCGACCGCACCGTCCGGATCCGTCTCCCGCAGCAGGTACACCTCGAGCGGCACGGTGCGCGTGCTGCCCTGGAGGGAGCCGGCGAAGGTGATCGTCGCCCCGAACTCGCCGAGCGCCCGGGCCCAGCACAGGACCGTGCCGGACACGAGCGCCGGGGTCAGCAGCGGCAGCGTCACCCGGCGCAGCGTGTACCCCGGCGAGGCACCGAGCCCGGCGGCGACCTCCTCGTACCGGGAGTCGTGCGAGCGCAGCGCGCCCTCGAGCGTGAGCACCATGAACGGCAGCGACACGAAGGTCTGTGCGAGCACGACCGCGACCCAGGTGTAGGCGATCCGCATGCCTCCGGCCTCGAGCGCGGCGCCGAGCAGCCCCATCCGCCCGAACGTCGAGAGCAGCGCGATGCCGCCGACCACCGGCGGGAGGACGATCGGCAGGAGGACGACGGTGCGCACGATCCGCCGCCCGGGGAACGCGGCACGGGCGAGGACGAGTGCGAGCGGCACCCCGAGGAGCACGCACAGCACGGTCGCAGCGAGCGAGGTCAGCAGCGACAGCCGCAGCGCCTCGCGGGAGGCGGGGGAGCCGAGGAGCGCGGCGAGGCCGCCGAGGTCGACGCAGGAGAGGAGACCGATGAGCGGCAGCCCGACGAGGCCGGCGCCGAGCACTGCCGGGACGGCGAGCCAGGCCGGCAGCCGGATCCCGCTGCGCGTCGCCGGGGTCATGGGGCGCCGAACCCCGCTGCGGTGAGCACCGCGCGGCCGCCCGGGGAGGTCACGTGCTCGACGAAGGCGCGGGCCGCCTCGGACCCGGCCGACCCTGCGGTGACGGCGATCGGGTACCGGTTGACGGCCTCGGTGCTCTCCGAGAACGCGACGGCCTCGACCTCACCGGCGGCGCTCAGCGCATCGGTGACGTAGACGAGCCCGGCATCGGCCTGGCCCGTCCGCACGGCGGTGAGCACACCGGTCACCGCGGTCTCCTCGCTCACCGGGGACACGGAGGCGCCGGCGGCGTCGAGCACGGTCCGCGTCGCTGCGCCGCACGGCACCTGGGGTGCGCAGACGACGAGGGCGAGCTCCTCGCGGGCGAGGTCGGACAGGCCGGAGATGCCGTGCGGGTTGCCCGGGGCGGTGACGATCGTCAGCGTGTTCCACGCGAAGATCTCCGGATCCGCGGCGAGCAGCTCCTCGGCGACCAGCCGGTCCATCGTCGGCTCGTCGGCGGTCGCGACGACATCGGCGGGTGCGCCCTGGCCCAGCTGCGCGACGATGTCGGCCGAACCGGCGAAGCTCAGCTCGACCGCGGTTCCCGGGCGGTCGGCCTCGAAGTCCTCGGCGATCCGGGTGAAGGGTTCGGTGAGCGAGGCGGCGGCGACCACGGTGAGCGGGCCGGTCGATCCTTCGGATCCGGACGGCGCGCCGGTGGCGCACCCGGCGAGCAGGAGGAGAGCGAGGAGTGCGCCCGCTGCATGTCGCGCCATGTCCTCAGCTCCCCGGGTCCGTGCCGCGGTTCCGGCGCCGCGGCCATGACCGCATCATACGGGGAAGATCATCATCTGCGGATCGAGTCGAGCAAGAAGTCCGCATCTGCGGATCCGTTCAGGCGCGAGTCTCTGCTCAGCGGGGCACCTCGACGACGACCTGCGTGGCCTTGACGCTGGCGGTGGCGACGTCCCCGGGCTCGAGGCCGAGCTCCTCGACGGATTCGCGCGACATGAGCGAGACCACGCGGTGCGGGCCGGCCTGGATGTCGACCTGGGCCATGACGCCGTCGACGACGACCCGGGTGACGAGGCCGACGAATCGGTTCCGGGCCGAGGAGCCGTAGGACTCGGGCTGCGGCGGGAGCACCGCCTCGGCGCGGGCGAGCTCGGCGAGCTCGGTGCCGGACACCGCGGCCCGCCCGCTGTCGTCGGTCCGCGCGGTGAGCCGGCCGGCGCCGATCCAGCGGCGCACCGTGTCGTCGCTCACGCCGAGGAACGTCGCCGCCTGGGAGACGCGCAGCAGTGCCACCGCATCCACCTGCTCTCTGTTCGGGTCGCTGTGCCCGTGCCGCTGTGCCCGGGGCTCTGCTCCCGGAACCGCCGACCGGACGGCCGGGGCACCTCCCAGGGTAGCCGCGACCGGCTGCCAGCGGATCGGATCTCCCGCTGCTCCCGCTCCTGCTCCGCAGTCGAACCCGGCACTGCACCCGCTCGCGCACCCGAACCTGCTCACACACCCGCACCCCGACCCGCACCCGAGGGGCGGGATACAGTGGATCGACCCGCCGCCGCACCGCCGGCGGCCGTCCCCGAGGAGCGAGGAGGCACGATGCGCCCCGACCCCACCCGGCCCGACAGCACCGAGCAGCACCGACCCGGCCAGGGCCTCGAGGCCGCCGCCGGTCAGGTCCCGGGCGGCCACACCGACGCCCGCACCGCCGGCCGGCTCACCCATGTCCGCGCCGACGGCTCGGCGCACATGGTCGACGTCGGGGACAAGGCGGTGACCAAGCGGGAGGCCACCGCGGAGGCGATCCTCCTCACCCGGCCCGAGGTCGTCGCCCAGATCGTCGAGGGCGGGCTGCCCAAGGGAGACGCGCTCGCCGTCGCCCGGGTCGCCGGCATCATGGCCGCGAAGCGCACCCCCGAGCTCGTCCCCCTGTGCCATCCGCTGCCGATCAGCGGCGTCACCGTCGACTTCGAGCCGCTGCCGGGATCCGCCGCGGACGCCGCCGGGAAGCACGCCGCCCCCGAACCCGGCGCAGGGGTGCACACCGCCGGCATCCGGATCACCGCGAGCGTCCGCACCACCGGGGTCACCGGAGTGGAGATGGAGGCGCTCACCGCGGCCTCGGTCGCCGCCCTCACCGTCTACGACATGATCAAGGCGCTCGACCGCGCCGCGGAGATCACCGGGGTCCGCGTGCTCGCGAAATCCGGTGGCGCCTCGGGGGAGTGGGTGCGCCGATGAGCGCGCGGGTGACCGTGCGCACCCGGGTGCACCGCTTCGACGCCACCGGCGAGGTGTCCGCCCGGGCGGACAGGCTCGCCGGCGAGGAGCCCCTCGAGATCCGCCTCGACGGCGAGGAGTTCACCGTCGCCATGCGCACTCCCGGGCACGACGTCGAGCTCGTCCACGGGCTCCTGCTCGCCGAGGCGATCATCACCCGGCGCGCCGACGTCCGCGAGATCGACTTCGCCTCCGGGCTCGACCCCGACGGCAGCCGGAACTACAACGTCGCCCGGGTCCGGCTCGACCCCGGGGTGCACGAGCGGCGCCCGCCCACCCGCCGCCAGGTCTACACCTCCTCGGCGTGCGGGATCTGCGGCACCGCCTCGATCGAAGCGGTGGAGAAGCAGTCCGCCCACCCCGTCGAACCGCCTGCGCCCGGCGGTCCGCTCATCGACCCGGCCGCGTTCCTGCGCCTGCCCGAGCGGCTCCGGGCCGAGCAGTCGGTGTTCGACGCCACCGGCGGCGTCCACGCCGCCGCCCTGTTCAGGGTGCCGGGGGACGGCCGTCCAGCGGAGGATCCCGCTGCTGGGAGCACCACCGCGGCGGGCACCTGCCCGGCGGGCCCGGCCGAGCCCGAGCTCCTCGTCGTGCGCGAGGACGTCGGCCGCCACAACGCGGTGGACAAGGTCATCGGCTGGGCGCTCGCCGCCGACCTGCTGCCGCTGCACCGGACCATCCTCCAGGTGTCCGGCCGCGCCTCCTTCGAGCTCGTGCAGAAGGCCGCGATGGCCGGGATCCCCGTGCTGTCCGCAGTGAGCGCCCCCTCGGCGCTCGCGGTCGACCTCGCCCGCGACACCGGTCTCACCGTCGTCGGCTTCAACCGGGGCCGGACGTTCAACGCCTACAGCTGCACCGAGCGGATCGGCCCGGCGGCGCCCACTCGGTGAGAATCCGGCCCACCGGGTGAGCAGCCGGTTCACCCGGTGAACAGCTGCACCGCGCGGGTGAGCGTCTGGAACAGACCGTAGGCCAGGCCGAGGACGACGACGCCGGCGAGCGCGAGCGCCACCACCCGGTGGACCGGACCGGAGCCGTGTCCCGACCCCGCCCGCGCGCTCGACCGGGCGGCACCGGAGCCGGTGAGCCGCTCGACCTCCTCGGGACTCGCATGGTACTTCTCCGCTACCGGGCGGACGAACAGGTTGGCGAGGAAGCCGAGGCCGAGCACGCCGACCATGATGAACAGCGACACGGTGTAGAGCCCCGGGCCCTCCTGCCCGGCTGCGGCCTGCGATTCGATGACGGTGTTGACGATGAGCGGGCCGGCGATCCCGGCGGCCGCCCACGCGGTGAGGAGCCGACCGTGGATCGCCCCGACCTGCATGACCCCGAACAGGTCGCGCAGATACGCCGGGATCGTCGCGAAGCCGCCGCCGTAGAACGACAGGATGACGAGCGTGGCGAGGACGAACACGACGATCGACCTGCCGGCGAGCGCGATGAGCAGGTAGAGGAGCAGGCCCAGGCCGAGGTAGAGCGTGTAGATGTTCTTCCGGCCCACGTAGTCGGACACGCTCGACCACACGAACCGTCCGGCCATGTTCGTCAGCGACAGCATGCCGACGAAGCCGGCGGCCGCAGCCGCGGTGATGTCGGGGAAGTAGTCCTGGATCATCGGAGCGGCGTTCTCGAGGATGCCGATCCCGGCGGTGACGTTGGTGAACAGGACGATCCACAGGAGCCAGAACTGCGGTGTGCGCATCGCCCGACCGACCGCGACGTGCTGGTCGGTCTGCATCGGCCTCGCAGTCGACTCGGCCGGATCCCAGCCGCGCGGGCGCCAGTCCGGGTGCGGGACGCGCACGACGAACGCGCCGGCGGTGATGAGCACGGCGTAGATCACCGCGAGGGTGACGAAGGTCGGGACCAGGCCGGCGACGAGGTCCTCCGGCTCGGAGCCGCCCCCGTAGAAGGACATGAGGGCGTTCGACAGCGGGCTCGCGATGAGCGCACCACCGCCGAACCCCATGATCGCCAGCCCGGTGGCCAGGCCCGGCCGGTCGGGGAACCACTTCATCAGCGTCGACACCGGGGAGATGTACCCGATGCCCAGGCCGATGCCGCCGATCAGTCCGTAGCCCACGTAGACGAGCCACAGCTGCCCGGCGCTGATCCCGAGCAACGAGACGAAGAACCCGAGCACCCAGCAGGCGCCGGCGAGCAGCATCGAGGCGCGCGGCCCGGACTTCTCCACCCAGGTGCCGCCGAAGGCCGCGGACAGGCCGAGAACGGCGATCGCCAGCGAGAAGATCCAGCCGACGGCCACCTCGCCGACCTCGTAGTGCGCCATGAGCGGGAGCTTGAAGACGCTGAAGGCGTAGACCTGGCCGATGCACAGGTGGATCGCGAGCGCCGCCGCCGGGACGAGCCAGCGGTTGAACTCCGGGGACGCGACGATCGCGTCCTTGCCGAAGCGGGTGCGGCGTGCGGGTGCGGTGGACGTGCGCGATGAGTCCATGGGAGTGTCCTCCCCCGAGATCGCCGTCGATCTCGTATCCGGGTCGAGGCCGGGTCCCCGCGTCGTCGGGGGACGCCCGGGGAATGTGACCCATGTTACAGTGGCCGCATGTCGCGCTCGAGCTTCCTGGGGTGGCCGGTCATCCGGCAGTTCCGGTCCGGCGACGTCACCGGCCGGGGCCGGTCCGTGACGTCCGCGCGCACCCGGGCGACCACCTCGCGCACGGAGGAGGCGGACACCGTCGCGCAGAGCGTGTGCCCGTACTGCGCAGTGGGCTGCGGTCAGCTCGTCTACGCCAAGGACAACAGGGTCATCCAGATCGAGGGCGACCCCGATTCGCCCGTGTCCCGCGGCCGCCTGTGCCCCAAGGGCGCGGCGAGCGAGCAGCTCGTCAACCAGTCCGGCCGCCTCACCCGCGTCCTCTACCGCGCCCCGAAGGGCACCGAGTGGCAGTCCCTCGACCTCGACACCGCGATGGACATGATCGCCGAGCGCTTCCTCGAATCGCGCCGTCGGCACTGGGAGGACCGCGACGCCGACGGCCGCCCGCTGCGCCGCACCAGGGGCATCGCCTCGCTCGGCGGGGCGACGCTCGACAACGAGGAGAACTACCTCATCAAGAAGCTCTTCACCGCGGCGGGCGCGATCCAGATCGAGAACCAGGCCCGCATTTGACACTCCGCCACGGTTCCCAGTCTGGGAGCCTCGTTCGGACGAGGGGGCGCCACGCAGTCCCTGCAGGACATGGCCAACGCCGACTGCATCGTCATCCAGGGCTCGAACATGGCCGAATGCCATCCCGTCGGGTTCCAGTGGGTCGCTGAGGCCAAGGCGCGCGGCGCGAAGGTCATCCACGTCGACCCCCGCTTCACCCGCACCACCGCGGTCGCGGACAAGCACGTCCCGATCCGGGCGGGCTCGGACATCGTGCTGCTCGGCGCGCTCATCAACCACGTGCTGAGCAACGGCCTCCACTTCGAGGAGTACATCCGGGCCTTCACCAATGCCGGGACGATCATCAACGACGAGTACGGCGAGCCCGAGGACCTCGAAGGCCTGTTCTCCGGCTTCGACCCGGAGACCGGCGCCTACGACCTCGCCTCCTGGTCGTACGCCTCCGCCGACGGCTCCGGTCGCCCGGTGCCGCCCGGCGCCCCGGCCGCCGTCGACCCGACGCTCACGCACCCGCGGTGCGTGTTCCAGATCCTCAAGCGCCACTTCCAGCGCTACACCCCGGAGCTCGTCACCGACGCCTGCGGCATCTCCGGCGAGGACTTCGCCTACCTCGCGAACGCGATCACCGAGAACTCCGGACGCGAGCGCACCACTTGCTTCGCCTACGCGGTCGGCTGGACCCAGCACACCCAGGGCGCCCAGTACATCCGCACCGCCGCGATCCTCCAGCTCCTGCTCGGCAACGTCGGCCGCCCCGGCAGCGGCATCATGGCACTGCGCGGGCACGCCTCGATCCAGGGCTCGACCGACATCCCGACCCTGTTCAACCTGCTGCCCGGGTACCTGCCGATGCCCAAGGCCGGCACCCACGACACCCTCACCGACTACCTCGACGCGGTGGGCACCAAGGAGCAGAAGAGCTTCTGGGCGAACACCGACGCCTACCTCGTCAGCCTGCTCAAGGCCTGGTGGGGCGACGCGGCGACGGCGGAGAACGACTACGCCTACGGCTACCTGCCCCGGCTCACCGGCCCGCACGGCACGTACCAGACGCTGATGAGCATGCTCGAGGACCAGGTCGAGGGCTACTTCATCCTCGGGCAGAACCCGGCGGTCGGCTCGGCCAACGGCCGCCTGCAGCGCCTCGGGATGTCCCACCTCAAGTGGCTCGTCGTCCGCGACTTCTCCCTCATCGAGTCCGCCACCTGGTGGAAGGACGGGCCCGAGATCGAATCCGGGGAGCTGCGGACCGAGGACATCGACACCGAGGTGTTCGTGCTGCCGGCGGCCAACCACACGGAGAAGTCCGGCAGCTTCACCCAGACCCAGCGCATGGTGCAGTGGCGCCACCAGGCGGTCACCCCGCCCGGCGACTGCCGGAGCGAGCTCCAGTTCTTCCACGAGCTCGGCCGCCGCATTCGTGCCCGGCTCGCCGGCTCCACCGACCCGCGGGACCGGCCGCTGCTCGACCTCACCTGGGACTACCCGACCGACGAGCACGGCGAACCCGACGCCGAATCCGTCCTCGCGGAGATCAACGGCTCCCACCTGAGCGGGGAGCAGGCCGGGCAGCCGCTGAGCGCCTTCACCGAGATGCGCGCCGACGGGACCACCTCCGGCGGCTGCTGGATCTACACCGGGGTCTACGCCGGCGGGGAGAACATGGCCGCCCGCCGGGTGCCCGGACAGGACCAGGACGAGATCGCCTCGGAATGGGCGTGGGCCTGGCCGGCGAACCGCCGCATCCTCTACAACCGGGCGTCGGCCGACGCCGAGGGCCGCCCCTGGTCCGAGCGCAAGAAGCTCATGTGGTGGAACGCCGAGGCCGGCCGCTGGCAGGGCCCGGACGTCGCCGACTTCCCCGTCGACCGGGACCCGCGCGCGGAGTCCGCTGCGGGAGCCTCCGGCCCGGCCGCGCTCGGCGGCACGGACGCATTCATCATGCAGCCCGACGGGCGGGCATGGCTGTTCGCCCCCACCGGCATGATCGACGGCCCGCTGCCCACCCACTACGAGGCGCAGGAGTCACCGGTCGCCAACCCGGTCTACCCGCAGCAGCAGAGCCCCGCACGGATCATGTTCCCGCGCGCGGGCAACATGTTCGCCCCGAGCGCCGGTACACCCGGGGCCGAGGTGTACCCCTGCGTGTTCACCACCTACCGCCTCACCGAGCACCACACCGCCGGCGGCATGAGCCGCTGGCTGCCGTACCTGTCCGAGCTCCAGCCGGAGATGTTCTGCGAGGTCTCGCCCGAGCTCGCCGCCGAGCGCGGGCTGACCCCCTACGGCTGGGCGACGGTGATCTCCCCGCGCGCCGCGATCGAGGTGCGCGTGCTCGTCACCCGCCGGATGACCCCGCTCACCATCGGCGGGCGCACCGTCCACCAGATCGGCCTGCCCTACCACTGGGGCGTCGGCGGCGACGCCGTGGTCTCCGGGGACTCCGCCAACGACCTCATCGGCATCACCCTCGACCCGAACGTGCAGATCCAGGACTCGAAGACCGGCTCCTGCGACATCATCCCGGGCCGCCGTCCGCGCGGCACGCAGCGCGAGGCCCTCGTCCAGGAGTACCTCGCGCGCGCCGGGGTGACGACGGCCACCGACAGCACCGTCATCACCGCCCCGGACGTCACCGCCGGCACCGAGACCCCGGTGGACGCCGGCGCCCCGCAGAAGGGCGACCCGGCGGAGAGCGGCGAATCGCACGCACTCCGCGCCGAGGAGGACGCCGGGGAGCACGAGCCCGGCGGCACCGCCTCCGTCGACCGCTTCCCCGCCGGCGGGAGCGAGCCCGGCGAGCCGGGACCGGAGGCCGCCGCGGGCAACAGGATCCACCCCGACACCCCCGAGGCCGGAGGCCCGGACCACGACGGCCCCGGCCCCGCGGATGCGGGCGCAGGCCCCGAGGAGGACCGATGACCACCCGACCGGTATGGACCGATCCCGCCGCCGAGGTGCACTGGCCGCCGGAGCACGCGCGCAAGGGCTTCTTCACCGACACCTCGATCTGCATCGGCTGCAAGGCCTGCGAGGTCGCGTGCAAGGAGTGGAACCGCAACCCGACCGATGGCGACTTCGAGATCCTCGGCTCCTCCTACGACAACACCGGCGGGCTCGGCGCGAACACCTGGCGCCACGTCGCCTTCATCGAGCAGGACCGGGAGCGGATCGAGCAGGCCCGCGAATCCGGCCGCCGGCTCGTGTCCCTCGGGATGCCGCAGGTGGGCCCGCCCGAGGCGCGCACCGGCCCGGGTGCCGCGCCGGGTGCCGATGCCGGGCCGGGAGCTGCCGCCGCCTCGGCCCCGGTCGACGTGCTCGGTGGGCTCGCCGACGGCACGGTGTCGACCGCCGATCCGACCGGGCCGGGCGCCGGGATGGGAGTCCCCGGGACCGGAGTCCCCGGAGCCGCCGGGGTCGACACCGCCCCGCCGGACACCCCCGAGTTCCGCTGGCTCATGTCCTCCGATGTGTGCAAGCACTGCACGCACGCCGGCTGCCTCGACGTGTGCCCGACCGGCGCCCTGTTCCGCACCGAGTTCGGCACGGTCGTCGTCCAGGCCGACATCTGCAACGGCTGCGGCACCTGCGTGGCCGGCTGCCCGTTCGGGGTGATCGAGCGCCGCGACGACGGCACCGTGAGCCCGAAGACCGACCGCGACGGCCGCGCCCGCCGCGAGCAGGACGTGCCGCATGCCGGCACGGCGAACAAGTGCACGCTGTGCTACGACCGGCTCGTCGACGGCCTCACCCCGGCGTGCGCCAAGACCTGCCCGACGACCTCGATCAAGTTCGGTGACCACTCGGACATGGTCGACTCCGCCGAGGACCGGGTGCGCCGCCTCCACGCGCAGGGCATGACCGAGGCGCGCCTCTACGGCGCGAACCCGGCCGACGGGGTGGGCGGCACCGGCTCGGTGTTCCTCCTCCTCGACGAGCCCGAGGTCTACGGCCTGCCGCCGGACCCGCGCGTGCCGACGAAGGACCTGCCGCAGATGTTCGCGACCGCCGGCATCGCCGCGGCCGGGATGATCGCCGCCACCGCCCTCGCCTTCCTGTCAGGACGCTCATGACGCTCTCCGAGTTCGACAGCTACCGCCCGCCGGAGACCCGCCGGCGGCGCCGCTCCGTGCTCCGCGCCGCCCAGGACGGGTTCGCCCGCAGACGCCGCCGCCCGGGAGCGGGGACGAACGACGGCTCGCGGGAGATGCCGGTCGTCGAGGACGTCGAGTTCACCTCCTACTACGGCCGGCCGATCGTCAAGCCGCCGCCCTGGGGGCACGAGATCGCCGCCTACCTGTTCCTCGGCGCGCTCGCCGGCGGCTCCGCGCTGCTCGGGCTCGGCGCGCAGCTCACCGGCCGCGGCGCCCTGCGTCGGAGCACCCGGCTCACCGCGCTCGGTGCCGCGGGAGCCGGCGCGGTGTTCCTCATCGCCGACCTCGGCCGGCCCGAGCGCTTCCTCCACATGATGCGCACCGTGAAGATCACCTCGCCGATGAGCCTCGGCTCCTGGCTGCTCGGCGCCTTCAGCTCCGCCGCCGGCGTCGCGGCCGCCGCCGAGGTCGACCGCCTGCTCGGGGCCCACCTGCCGCTCGGCCCGCTGCGCGGCCTGCTCCGCGGGGCCGCCGGTCCTGCCGGGGCCTGCGCCGGGCTGCTCGGCGCGCCGCTCGCCGTCTACACCGCCGTGCTCCTGTCCGACACCGCGAACCCGACGTGGAACGCCGCGCGCCGGGAGCTGCCCTTCGTGTTCGTGAGCTCGGCGAGCCTCGCCTCCGGCGGGATGGCGATGCTCACCACAGCCCCCTCCCAGACCGTGCCGGCCCGGGTCCTCGCGGTGCTCGGCGTCGGCGGGGACCTCGCGGCGATGGCGCTCATGCAGCGGCGCATGCACCCGGCCGAGGCCGAACCGTTGCGCACGGGTGCTGCGGGAACGAAGCTCCGCTGGGCCGAGCGGCTGGCGATCGCCGGGGGCATCGGCACGATCGTCGGCGGCGGGAACCGGATGGCAGCGGGTGCGGCGGGGCTGGCCCTGCTCACCGCCTCCGCGCTCACCCGGTTCGGGGTGCTCGAGGCGGGCATCGAGTCGACCAGGGACCCCCGCCACGTCATCGAGCCGCAGAAGGCCCGCCTCGCCGCGCGTCGCGCCGCGGGTATCACCCACGACTCGATCACGACGACCGGGTGAGCCGTGCCGGCCGGCACGGCGGGTCCGGGGCGGCTCGGTGCCGACCGGACACCGCCTCGGCGCCGGCGGTCGCTCAGCGGATGCGGATCCCCGGCCCTGCCGTCGTCTCGCCGATCACCGGGTAGCCCGGCACCTCACCGACGACGAGCAGCCCACCGGAGGTCTGCGCGTCGGCAAGGAGCAGGAGCGCGTCCTCGCCGATCCCGGGCCCGGGATCGAGGTGGTCGCGCACCCAGTCGAGGTTGCGGCGGGTGCCGCCGGACACGAACCCGTCGGCCAGCGATTCCCGCGCCCCGTCGAGCACCGGCACCGCGGTGGCATCGATGACCGCACCCACTGCGGAGGCGCGGACCATCTTGAACAGGTGGCCGAGCAGGCCGAAGCCGGTGACATCGGTCGCCGCCCGAGCGCCGGAACCGAGCGCGGCCTGCGCGGCGTCGCGGTTGAGTGCGGTCATCGTCGCGATCGCCTGGTCGAACACCTCGCCGGTGGCCTTGTGGCGGTTGTTGAGGATGCCGAGGCCGATCGGCTTGGTCAGCGTGAGCGGGAGCCCCGGGGCCGCGGCGTCGTTGCGGAGCAGGCGCGC
The DNA here is from genome assembly GCF_023072605.1 of Brevibacterium sp. R8603A2. NCBI lineage: Bacteria > Bacillati > Actinomycetota > Actinomycetes > Micrococcales > Brevibacteriaceae > Brevibacterium > Brevibacterium sp. R8603A2. Next base: position 7,242 of record NZ_JALLGN010000002.1, on the reverse strand, counting down.
CGGATCGGCCGTCCCGGTCACCGCCATCCCGTACTTGGGCTCCGAATCGTCCACCGAGTGCCCGCCGATCACCGGCACGCCGGCCTCCTGACCGACCGCCAGACCGCCGGCGAGCACCTGGCTCAGCAGCTCCATCGGCAGCACGTCGCGCGGCCAGCCGACGAGGTTGATCGCGACGACCGGGGTACCGCCCATCGCGTAGATGTCCGAGAGCGCATTCGCCGCGGCGATCCGCCCCCAGTCGTAGGCGTCGTCGACGACGGGGGTGAAGAAGTCCGCGGTGGAGAGCACCGCGAGGTCCTCGCGCACCCGCACGGCGGCTGCGTCGTCGCCGTCGTCGAGGCCGACGATGACGTTCTCGGAGCGCTGGCCGGCGAGTGCGGCGATCGCGTCCTCGAGCTCGCCCGGCGGGATCTTGCACGCGCAGCCGCCGCCGTGGGCCATGCCGGTGAGCCGGATGCCGGGTGCGGCTGCGGGGGTGGCCGCCTGCGCGTCCCCGGCGGCCTGCGCGTCCGTCGAGGTCCCGATGCTCCGATCGCCGGGGGATGATGATGTCTGCGTCATGGTGCCAGTCTCGCCCGGCACCTCGGCGGCGTCCACCCCCTGCGGCAGGAACCGGCCGCCCGCAGGGTGGCCGCGCGTTCGGGCCCGCTGCACCCGCTCGGCGGTTCCGCTGCACCCGCTCGGCGGTTCCGCAACCGCGATCCGCGCCGGTGATAGGTTGCACACGGAGGCGTCCGGGTCCTGGTGGGCCCCCCGGTCTTCAAAACCGGTGAGACCGAGCATCTCGGTCTGGCGGGTTCGATTCCCGTCCGCCTCCGCCACGATCCGCGCGCGGCCCGCCGCGCACATCCGCCGGAGGAGGGGGGAGCGATGGAGGACCCGCGCCGTCGGATCCCGCGCACCGACCACCTGCTCGCTCTGCCCGCCGTCCGCGCCGCCGCAGAATCGCTGAGCCTGCCCGTGGTGCGCGGGCTCGTGCGCGGGATCCAGGACCGGGCCCGCCGCGGGGAGATCGCGCCGGCCGCAGTCGAATCCGAGGTCATCGCCGCCGTCTCCGCGCGCCGCGCCTCCTCCCTCAGCCCCGTGCTCAACGCCACCGGGGTCGTCGTCCACACGAACCTCGGCCGCGCACCCCTGTCCGATGCCGCCCGGCAGGCGCTCGCACAGGCCGCCGGCTACGTCGACGTCGAGCTCGACCTCGCCACCGGCACGCGCTCGGGCCGGGGTGCGGCCGCGCGCGCCGCCCTGCTCGCCGCCTGCCCGGCGGCCGAGGATGCGCTCGTCGTCAACAACGGTGCCGCCGCCCTCGTCCTCGCCACCACCGCGCTCGCCGCCGGCGCCGAGGTCGTCGTCGGCCGCGGGGAACTCATCGAGATCGGAGCGGGTTTCCGACTGCCGGACCTCATCGCCTCGACCGGCGCCCGCCTCCACGAGGTCGGCACCACCAACCGCACCTACCCGGCCGACTACGCCGCCGCGCTCGGCGCGGTCACCGGCTGCGTCCTCAAGGTCCACCCGAGCAACTTCCGCGTCTCCGGGTTCACCGCCGAGGCCACGATCACCGAGCTCAGCGGCCTGTGCCGGGAGCACGGAGTGCCGCTCGTCGCCGACCTCGGCAGCGGACTCCTCGCCCCCGACCCCGTGCTGCCGGAGGAGCCCGACGCCGCCGGTGCGCTCGCCGCCGGCGCCGACCTCGTCATCGCGAGCGGCGACAAGCTGCTCGGCGGCCCCCAGGCCGGGCTCCTCCTCGGCCGGGCCGAGCTCATCGCCCGCCTCGCCCGCCACCCGCTCGCCCGCGCAGTCCGCGCCGACAAGCTCACCCTCGCCGCGCTCGAGGCCACCCTCACCGGTGGCGAACCCCCCGTCGCCCGCGCCCTCCACGCCGACCCTGCCGAGCTGCGTCACCGCGCAGAGGCGCTCGCCGCGGCCCTGCGCGAGACCCTCCCCGACGGCCCCGCCGGGGACCGACCCGGTGAGATCGGGTCCTCCGCGATCGAGGTCGTCGCCCACGACGGCCGGGTGGGCGGAGGCGGCGGTGCCGGGGTGCCGCTGCCCGGGTGGGCGGTCGCGCTGCCGGTGGCCGCTGCCGGCCCGCTGCGCACCGGGACCCCGGCCGTGCTGCCCCGGGTCCACGAGGGGCGCTGCCTGCTCGACCTCCGTTGCATCCCCGATTCCGACGACGCCCGGGTCCTCGCCGCGGCCCTCTCCGCGCTCGCGGGTCTCGGGGCTCCCGGGACGAACGGTGCTCCCGGAACGGATGGTGCGGGGGAGCCGGCATGAGCTCCTTCGTCGTTGCCACCGCGGGCCACGTCGACCACGGCAAGTCCGCGCTCGTGCGCGCCCTCACCGGGATCGAGCCCGACCGCTGGGACGAGGAGAAGCGCCGCGGCCTCACCATCGACCTCGGCTTCGCCTGGACGACCCTCCCCTCCGGCCGCGAGGTCTCCTTCGTCGACGTGCCCGGTCACGAGCGCTTCCTCGGGAACATGCTCGCCGGCCTCGGCCCCGCTCCGATCGTGTGCTTCGTCGTCGCCGCCGACGAGGGCTGGATGCCCCAGTCGAGCGACCACCGCGATGCGCTCGCCGCCCTCGGGATCGAGCGCGGGCTCATTCTCGTCACTCGCGCCGACCTCGCCCCGGACCGGGTGCCCGCCGTCATCGCGCAGGCCCGCCGCGCGCTCGCCGGAACCGGACTCGCCTCCGCACCGGCGCTCGGGGTCTCCGCGCTCACCGGCGCCGGTCTCGACGAGCTGCGCACCGCCCTCGACGCCGTGCTCGCCGAGGCCCCGCAGGGATCGCCCGAGGACCGGGTCCGGCTGTGGATCGACCGCGCATTCACCATCGGCGGGGCCGGCACCGTGGTGACCGGGACGCTCACCGCCGGCTCCGTGGCCGCCGGGGATCGCCTCGCGCTGTGCGGGAGGGACCTGTCCGGGACGGTCGACGTGCGCGGGGTCCACAGCCGCAGCACCCCGATCGAGCGGGCCGAGCCGACCGCCCGCGTCGCGGTCAACCTCCGCGGTGCCCAGGCGGGGTCGGTGCACCGGGGCGACGCTCTCCTCACCCCGGACGCATGGTGGGAGACCGACGTCGTCGATGTCCGCGGCACTTCGACCGGCAGCGGTGCCGGGACCGGCCCCGGGACGGTCGACCTCACCGGGCTCGCCGAGCACCTCACCGTCCACCTCGGCACGGCCGCCGTGCGGGCGCGCCTGCGGCCCTTCGACGCCCGCCACGGCCGGCTCCACCTCGAGCACGCCCTGCCGCTGGCGGTCGGGGACCGGGCGGTGCTCCGCAACCCGGGATCGGAGGCGCCGCTGGCCGGAGCGGAGCTCCTCGACGTCGATCCGCCGCAGCTCGGACGGCGCGGCGCCGGCGCCCGGCGGGCCTCCGCCCTGGCCCGGATGACCGCGGACGGGGACCTCCTCACCGAGGTCCGCCGCAGGGACGCGATGGCCGACGCGCACGTCCGGCGCCTCGGCATCACCGTGCCGGACCCCCTGCCGTCCGAGGTGCGGGCGGTCGGTGACCTGTTCGTCGCCGACGAGGCGCTCGCGCGGTGGGCCGCCGAGCTCGGGCGTGCCGTCGCCGCCGATTCCGCCCGGGACCCGCTGTCGGCGGGACTGCCGCTCGGCGCCGCGCAGGACCTCCTCGCTCTGCCCGACCCGCGGCTGCTCGCCGTCGTCGCCGATCGCGCCGGGCTGACCCGGGACGTCGGGCGGCTGCGCGCCCCCGGACAGGCGGACGGCCTCGGCCCGGCGGAGGCCGGCATCGCCGCGCTCGAGCGGCGGCTGCGCCGGGACCCCTTCGCGGCCCCGGAGGCCGACGACCTCACCGGCTGGCGCCTCGGTGCCCGGGAGCTCGCCGCCGCAGCGCGCCTCGGCCGGGTGCTGCGGCTGCCCGACGGGGTGGTGCTCCTGCCCGACGCCCCGGCACGGGCCATGCGCGTGCTCGCCGGCCTCGACCAGCCCTTCACCGCGAGCACGGCCCGGCAGGCGCTCGGCACCACCCGCCGCGTCGCGATTCCGCTGCTCGAGCACCTCGACTCCCGGGGCTGGACGCGGCGCGTCGACTCCGGCCGGCGCGAGGTCGTGCGCTGAGGAGCGCGTCCGCTGAGCCCGCGCAGGCGGGGCGAGGGTAGGATGACCTCGGCATCCGAGAACCGAGAAAGGCGAGTCGTGACCGATATCCTCAGTGAGTTGAAGGCCCGCGATCTGGTGGCGCTGTCCACCGACGAGGAGGCGCTGTCCCAGGCGCTCGACGCCGGGCCGCTCAACTTCTACATCGGCTTCGACCCGACCGCGCCGAGCCTCCACATGGGCAACCTCGTCCAGCTGCTCTTCGCCCGCCGCCTCCAGCAGGCCGGGCACAACCCCTTCGCCCTCGTCGGCGGTGCCACCGGCCTCATCGGCGACCCGCGGATGTCGGGGGAGCGCACCCTCAACGAGCGCGAGGTCGTCGAGGGCTGGGTGGAGCGCATCCGCAGCCAGATCGAGCGGTTCCTCGACTTCGACGGGCCGCACGCCGCGCAGGTCGTCAACAACCTCGACTGGACCGGCGATCTCAGCGCGATCGACTTCCTCCGCGACATCGGCAAGCACTTCTCCGTCAACCGGATGCTCGCCAAGGAGACCGTGTCCGCGCGCCTCAACAGCGAGCACGGGATCTCCTTCACCGAGTTCTCCTACCAGATCCTCCAGGCGCACGACTTCCTCCAGCTGCACCGCCGCCACGGCGTCGTCCTCCAGCACGGCGGATCCGACCAGTGGGGCAACCTCACTGCCGGCACCGACCTCGTGCGCCGGGTCGAGCGGGTCTCCGCCCATGCGGTCGCCACGCCGCTCATGACGAAGGCCGACGGCACGAAGTTCGGCAAGACCGAGTCCGGCACCGTCTGGCTCGATCCGGAGCTCACCAGCCCCTACGCCTTCTCCCAGTTCTGGCTCAACGCCGACGACCGCGACGTCGTCAAGTACCTCAAGGTGTTCTCCCTGCGACCGCTGGCGGAGATCGAGCAGATCGCGGCGGACTTCGCCGAGGCACCCCACAAGCGGCTCGCCCAGCGGGTGCTCGCGGAGGACGCGACCACGCTCGTCCACGGCGAGCAGCAGACCCGGCAGGCCTTCGCCGCCGCCGAGGCGCTGTTCGGCTCGGGCACGCTGGCCGAGCTCCAACCGGCCACCCTCGACGCCGCGACCCGCGAGCTGCCGACGGCGGAGGTCCCCGCGTCCGAGGTGTCCGCCGGGTTCCCCGTGGTCGACGCCTTCGCCGCCGCCGGGATCGTCAAGTCGAAGAGCGAGGCGCGGCGCGCGGCCAAGGACGGCGGCGCCTACGTCAACAACGTCAAGGTCGCAGGCGAGGACCAGGTGCTCACCACCGCCGACGTCCTCGACGCCGGGGAGGCCGGGGTCGTCCTGCTGCGCCGGGGCAAGAAGACGCTCGGCGCGGTCCGCGTCACCGGGTGAGGACGGTGCGGGTGGCGAGTGCGGTGAGCCGGAGCGGCCGACGATGACGGTGCCGCAGCCCGATGATCCGCGTGCTCCGCTGTCCCCTGCGGGCAGTCCGCCGGCACCGCGCTCGGGTCCTCCCGCCGGGGTGACGAGCCGTTCGCCGGTCCCGGTTCGCGCGGCACCGCCGGCGGAGTCCGGATCGCCGCGCGGGGTCGCGGTGTTCGCCGTCATCGCACTCGCCCTGCCCTGGCTGCTGTGCCTGCCGCTGTGGATCACTGCAGTGGATCTGGCTCCCGGAACCACGCTGGGTGCCGCGGCCGCCGCGCCGAGCGGCCCTGGCGACACCGATCCCGGAGCCGTGCTCGCGATGCTCCTGCCCCAGATGCTCGTCGGCCTCATGATGTTCGCCCCGAGCATCGCCGTCCTCGTCGCCGGGCGCTGGGTCGACGGGATGCCGTGGCGCCGTCTCCTCGTCGCAGTCGGGCTCGGCACCGTCCGCACCCAGCCCGGCTTCCCGCCGGCACGACGTGGTGCGGCGCGCCTCATCGGCGTCCTCGCCCTCGCCCTGCTCGGCACCTGGGCGATCGCCGGTGCCGTGCTCGTCACCGCGTTCCTCGTGTCCGACGCCCGGCCGCAGCTCGCGGGTTCGGTCTTCGAGGCGGCCGCCCAGGGTGAACCCCTCACTGTTGTCGTCGTGGCGCAGCTCGTCGGGGTGGTACTCGGATCGTTCGTCAACACGGTGCCCGCCGCGGGCGAGGAGATCGGCTGGCGCGGGTATCTGCAGCCCGCCCTCACCGCGCGCCTCGGCCTCGTGCTGGCGCTCGTACTCGGGGGAGTGCTGTGGGGAGCGTGGCACGCACCGGTCCTCCTGCTCGGCTACAACTTCGGGCTCTACGACCTCCGGGGCGTCGGGCTCATGTGCATCGCCTGCGTGCTCCTCGGGGTGTGGCTCGGCTGGCTGCGCGGGGTCTCCGGTTCGGTGTGGCCGGCCGCGCTCGCCCACGGTGCCTTCAACGCGGCGGCCGGCCTGCCGTTCCTCTTCCTGCCGGCGGCCGGGGAGTTCGATGTCATCCGCGCTGGGCCGCTCGGACTCTCCGGGTGGATCGTGATGGCGCCGCTCGCACTCGGGCTGGTCCTCGTGACGCACCGGGCCGCGCGGAGGGGCAGTGCCCCGCGGCGGATGCCGCGCTCCCGGGCGGATTCGCGCGCGCTGACGAACACGGATGAACCCCGGTTGAACAGCGCGTGACGGAGGTCACGGGATCTCGAGTTGCGCGGGGCGCGGGGAGTCAGTAGGTTAGTACCTGTTGCTCGACGGAAACACCGAAGCGAGCGGGCCGGATCGGTCGGATACGAACCGATCACAGCGCCCCGCTTCCACTGGAACGGCAGAAGAGCAGCACCCGATGAAGTCTCTCGGCGGACATCCGCCGGCTGATGGAATGTGGCTCAGGTCACAGCAGATACGACTTGCGTAGCAGGTCGGCTCGGGTCTAGAGTAGGAAATCGGCCGCGATGCGGAGAACACAACGGAAACGTTGGGTGAACTGCGGACAGCGTCTGTTCTTTGAGAACTCAATAGCGTGTTTGTTTGTTTTTGTGATGCCAGTTTTTTGTTGTAACTGGTTGATTGAAAATTTGGTGGAGAAATCATTTTCTCTTTCTTTTTCTTTTGGCTGGGATTGTATTTTTCTTATGGAGAGTTTGATCCTGGCTCAGGACGAACGCTGGCGGCGTGCTTAACACATGCAAGTCGAACGCTGAAGCCTGCAGCTTGCTGTGGGTGGAT